>JAEYUU010000743.1 GCA_023429545.1 Verrucomicrobiota bacterium | reverse complement strand
TCTCGTTCCCCGTCTGGCCGTACTTGGAAAAGTTGCAGAAGGCGCCACGCGCCTTGAGCTCTGCGCCCTGCAGCTGGGCAAGCTGCTGCCCCTTCGTGAACGATTCCGGGAAAGCCTTGCCATCCAGTTCCTTCAGCTTGGGCTTCCAGTCGAAGGTTTCCAGATGCGAGGGACCACCGGCCATACAGAGGTGGATGACACGCCGCGCACGGATGGCGGCATGCGGTTTTTTGATCACGCCATGCCAGCGCTCGTCCGCCGCAGGTGTGCCCTGTGCACGGTTCAGCAGCGAGGCGAAGGCGATGCCGCCAAGTCCATACGCCGACTGATGCAGAAACGCCCGGCGCTTCAGTCCGCGTTCGTAGCTTTCGAAGTCAAAATTCATGCGATTCACGGGGCAAGGAAATCAATCAGTAGCGGGTGATGGTTTCGTGCAGGTTCAGGATCACGCGGCAGACGGAGGTCCATGCGGCGAGTTCCGTCTTATCGAGTTCCGCAGGCGCAGGCTTCAGGCCCACATGCAGGGACTTCTCCGCATCAGCAGCGTTCGCCTGAAAGTGTTCGCGCTGGGATTTCAGGAAGGCGAGCAGCGACTCTCGCTCCTCTTTCTTCGCAGGACGGCTCACGGCCAGAAGGAAGGCGCGGTTCAGGCGGGCGGAATCGCTGGGTGACTTCGCTTCGAGTAGTCTCGTGGCGAACACCCGCGCGGATTCCACGAAGGTGGGATCATTCAGCAGCGTGAGTGCCTGCTGCGGCGTGTTTGAGTTGTTGCGCAGCGCGGTGCATTCATCGCGCATCGGCGCATCAAAGTTCGCCAGCATGGGGTGCAGGAAGGTGCGCTGCCAGTGCATGTACACTCCGCGGCGCCACTGCCGGTCATCCGCATCCGCCACGTAGTTCCGGTTCGGGAACTGCAAGTTCTCATAATAATCCGGCGGCTGGTACGGCTTCACGCTCGGGCCACCCAGTTCACGATTCAGCGCGCCTGAGATGGCGAGAGCATTATCCCGCACGAACTCCGCATCAAGGCGGCGTGGATTCTGCGAGGAGAGAAGTCGATTGGAAGGATCCACCTCGCGCATGTCCGGACGCAGGCTGCTGCTCTGCCGGTAGGTGCTCGAGGTCACCATCAGGCGGATCATGTGCTGCATGTCCCAGCCGCTGTCGCGGAATTCGCAGGCGAGCCAGTCGAGCAGTTCCGGATGACTGGGCGGCTCGCCTTGGGCGCCGAGATCATCCACCACGAGAGAAAGCCCATTACCAAAGAACTGCTTCCACAAGCGGTTCATCGTCGCGCGCGGCGTGAGCGGATTCTCCTTGGAGCAGAGCCACTCGGCGAGTTGCAAGCGCGTGGAGAGCGGCTTGTCCTTCCGCGGACGGAAGGAGGCAGGGAGAAACTCCGGCACTGCGGGTGGCGTGATCTCGCCGGACTCATCCATCCAGTTGCCACGCGGCAGCACACGCACGGTGAGCGGGTCCATCGCCTTCGTCACCATGGTCCAAGTCTTCCCATCACGGCAGTCGATCCACTGCGCCTGCAGCTTGCGATACTCCGCCATCGCGTTCTTGTCCGTGCCTGTGGAGGCAAGGTACATCTCGGCGAGATCATCCGAGGGCTTGTCCTGCTTCAGCGCCTCCACGAGCTTCCCGCTCCAATCCTTCCCGAGAGGCTTCAGGGGCGCGAAGGGTGACACGGAAACCCGCATCACACCCGCCAGATTACCGGCGATGACGACATGAAGTGTATCACCTTCCATCAGGGTGACAGGTGCATCGAGTATCCATGCGGAGGCATGCGGCTGGTCCCACTCTTTGGAGGATGTCCTCCATCCCCCGCGAAGGTTGAGGAGCTGCACGGTGCTGCTGTACTGCGGGTCCTCGCGTGTCGCCGTCGCGTAGGCGATGGCTGCATTCGCCTCTTTGGCTGCGCCCTTGCGGAGCACACTGATGACCGGCTTCACCATCAGACTGTTCTGCGATCCACCACGCAGGATGCTGCCACCATGCCGCGCATCGGGCAGGAGTTCCACCCGGACGGCTGCCACGGTACCGGTGGTACCAAACGCAATCTTCGTGGTGTCAGCCGCTTTTCCTGAGAATACGATTCGGCGTCCCTCCTCCACCGCGGGCTGGGGCAGTGAGCTCTTCGGTTTTTCCTTGGGAACCTCCTTGAGTGCGGGATTGGCTTTCGCCGCCTTCTTGTCCGCGACCGGAGCCTCGCTCACCGTAACCACCGGGGGCGGGGTCACCCAGCCGCTCTTGTGCTGCGAAAGAAACTCCTGCGCCTTAGTCTTCCATGCGACGAATTGCTCCACGGGCACCCTGGCCACGGCGTCCTTCGCCAGTTTCAACATCTCCCCGTGCAGTTTCTCGGCGCGCCTCTTGAGGTAGGGGCTCACCACCTCGATTTCTGGTGGGAAGGGATAGTCATTCGACCAGCCCTTGAGTTCGGGGTTCTTTGTGTAGCCGTAGTCGGAGTACACTCCCCACTGCTTCACATCGGCAAAGAAGGCCTGCATGGCATAGAAGTCCTTTGCGGTGAAAGGATCGAACTTGTGATCATGGCACTCCGCACAGCCGAGCGTGGCTCCCATCCACGCACCGCCCACGGTACGCACGCGCTCCGCGCCGTACTTGGCGAGATACTCCTTCGGCTGGGCGCCGCCCTCGCGGGTCATCATGTTCAGACGGTTGAAGCCGGAGGCGACGAGTTGCTCACTGGTCGGGTTCGGCAGGAGATCACCAGCGAGTTGCTCCTTGGTGAACTGATCAAAGGGCTTGTTCTTGTTGAACGCGCCAATGACATAATCTCGATACGGAAAGATGCGCTGGTTCTGGTCACCGTGGAAACCGACCGTGTCCGTGAAGCGCGCCACGTCCAGCCACCAGACGGCCATGCGCTCGCCGTAGTGCGGAGACTTGAGTAGTGCATCACGCAGAGCGTTGTAGGCCGCGTCTGCCTCAGCAACGCTCTTGCCTTCCGTGGCCTTGATGAAGTCCCCCACCTGCTTTGGCGAAGGCGGCAATCCAGTGATGTCGAGCGAGAGACGACGCACCAGCGTGCGGGCATCCGCTGGCTCGGACGGGCCCGCATTTTTCTCGATGAGCCTTTCCGCGATGAAGGCGTCGATGGGGTTGCGCACGTTGAAACGGTCATCCTTGATCTGCGGCACGGGGGGACGCACCAGGGGCGTATAGGACCAGTGCGCCTCATACACCGCACCCTCCGCCACCCAGCGCTTGAAGGTATTCTTCTGCGCCGGCGACAGTTCCTTGTGCGCGTCATCCGGCGGCATAAGGTCATCTGCATCCGTGGTGAAAATGCGCGCGATAATCTCACTCTCCTCCGGCTTCCCCGGCACAATGGGAATCGCACCGGACTTGGCGGGTTTCAGCGCCTCCTCACGAATGTCCAGTCGCAACCCGCCCTTGCGAGAGTTCTTGTCCGGCCCGTGGCAGTGGAAGCACGTGTCCGACATGATGGGCCGCACGTCGCGATTGAACCGAATGGGACCGTCCGCGAGGGCAGTGACTGCGGTGGCGTGGGTGACCAGAAAGAAGGCGACCAGAGAAGAGCGGCTCATGGGGGCGTGGGCAACAGTATACTACGCCTTCCACCCTCTCCTCTAGCGGGGATTCACATCCGCCACGCGGACGAGTTTTATAATGCATCTGCCATGAGCGGATCGCGCACCTTACGGCATTTTTCGGGGTTGTACCGTCTGCCATGAAAGCCACCGCTCCCCTCCTCCTGCTGGCCATCCTGTTCGGCGTGTTCACAGCCGCCGCCGGGCAGACCACGACCACCAAAACCGCCACGTCCGCGGCACCCGGCGTACCATCCGCTGAAGCAATTGACTGGAAGAAGGCCCGCCAACTCCACCAGCGCGTGCAAGATGGAGAGAAGCTCACAGCGGAAGAGCAAGCCTACTATGAACGGGCCAGATCGATGCGGGGCCGCACCGGAGCAGGTCCCCAGAGGAAGGCTCCAGACCACCTTCCTCCCCTCACCGACTTCGGCGCCAGTGACAGATATGAGGACCAGGACGGCGGCCTCTATGGCGGCGGGAGCAACACGCCACCTGAAGCACACCGGAAGGCGGCAGAGGAGCAAATCGCGCGCATCCAACCGCTGGACGAGGAGGGCAAACCCTCGGCCGAGGGCACCATTGTCTTTGTCTCCATCAGCATGTCGAACGCGACACAGGAGTTCTCCCTTTTCAAACGCCTCGCGGATGCCTCACCGAAGAAGTCTCCCAAGGTCACCATCGTGGACTGCGCACAAGGTGGCCAGGCCATGGCCGAGTGGGCGCCACCGGATGCCCGCCCGTGGGAGCAGGCCAAGTCCCGCATCGCCAGTGCCGGAGTCACCCCGCAGCAAGTCCAGGTGGCGTGGGTGAAGCTGGCCAACAAGAGTCCCGGCGGCTCTCTCCAAGAACACGGCAAGAAGCTTGAAGCCGATACTCTGAAGGTTCTGCAGAACGCCAAAGCGCTCTTCCCCAACCTCCGCATCGCCTACCTCGGCAGCCGCACCTACGGCGGGAACGCCACCGGGAATCTGAACCCCGAGCCGTATGCCTACGAGAGCGCCTACCCGGCCCGCTGGCTTATCCAGCGGCAAATCAAGGGCGATGGCGAACTCGCGCTGACCAAAACGCCGCTGCTACTTTGGGGTCCCTACCTGTGGGCGGAGGGCGAAAAGGGACGCAAAATCGACGACCTCAAATGGTTGCGCAGCGACTTCGTAGGCGATGGCGTCCATCCCAGTGAAACCGGTCGTGACAAGGTGGCGAAACTGCTGCTGAACTTCCTCACCGAGGACCCGCTGGCGAAGGGGTGGTTTGGAAAGTGACAAAATGTACCGTCCCGCCGATGGCAGACCGAAGAGCCTCACGGATTGGCTGTGGATACAGGCTGAACCTGCTTCTTCCGAAGCTCCAAAACCTGATTCTTTATCTGCTCGATTTGAATCCTGGCTGCATCCGCATTCTGTTCCGCCTGAGTCGCTTGCTGATTGAATGTGTAGGCGGGACGACCAGCCGCTCGTGCCCTGCCAGCCTCGTAACGATAGGTGGAGGCACGATTCAGCCATTCCGACCGATACTTGTTTAAAGTGACGACTTTCTCCTCGTGGGCATCGATCTCAAGCTGGAGCTTCGCGACTTTCGCCTCATCTGTTGCGCCCGACGGCACGTCAGGAGTGGCTGCGGCAACAGGCATCGCGGCAGACTGCGCTGGATCAGCAGGAGCAGGCGGCTCAGGCAGCATGGGCACCATGCCTATGCGGAATCGTTGCTTCAAATCCGCCGGCAAGGCATCCTTCCCAATTTTTGCGATGCCTTCATCGTGCGCAAAGGTCACATCCTCATCCCCAACCTTTTGAATCCGGGCGCTACGAATGGTCTGACTTCCGTTGGTGAACTCTGGATAGGCCGTGCCAATGGAGACAAGCCGGACCTTTTCCACACTCTTCTTGAAGTCTCCAGTGATGCGGGTCTTGTTTTCCCGAAGTTCGGCAATGCTCTCAGTGAGTTGCTTCTTGGACGTCTCGAGAATCTCAATTGCCACACTCTCCTCCTTTACCGTCTCCAGATTCTGGCGGGCAGTCGCTGCCTGCGACTGCGTGCTGAGCAGGGAGCTTTCGATGGCTTTCAAGTCGGCTTTGGCCACAGACCATTCCCGTTGCTTGGAGTCAACCTCCATGTAGTAGTTCACCCCTGCGGCGAAGCAGGCAATGAACAAAAATGCGGCGAGCATCGCCCAGACACGTCCTTCCATAATTGAAAACAGGTTACGGTTGCGCTTATAAGTTTTCCTTCTGGTACCGGAGGTACGCTTCCTCAATCTCCTTCACATCCTTCTCCAACTGCAACTTCTCAGCTTGAAGGGCAGAAACCTCAGCTTCAAGCTCTTCCTTGGACGGCGTATCGGCAGAACGCTTCGCCCTGCGCTCATTCATGAAGGTAGTGCGCTCAGTGTTGCATTGGGCAATTTCATCCAGATTCTTCTGAACCTGAGGCGTATCTCCAGAAACTTCGCCTTGATGCTCGCAGTCTCAGCCTCCAGCCGCTTGTGTTCCTTGCAGCCAATGCCAGAGATCGCGACCCCTAAGAGCAGGAGGAGGTGCAGCACGGAGTTAGTCCTTATCATCGCGAGACCTATTCTCTATATGGACTGAGTGTGTCAACGCGAATGCGTACTTTTTCTGTGATTAAGACAAACCGCCCTAAAGAACCCTTATGCCCCCAGCCGTTGCCTCCATCACCCTGCTGTCCCTGTCCAACATTTTCATGACCTTCGCGTGGTATGCCCACCTCAAGGAAATGCGGAGCAAACCCTGGATCATTGCGGCGCTGTTGAGCTGGGGAATTGCGCTTTTCGAGTACCTGCTCCAGGTGCCGGCGACCCGGATTG
>JAEYUU010000677.1 GCA_023429545.1 Verrucomicrobiota bacterium | reverse complement strand
CCACGATCACCACGCGGCGCGGGAAGTGGGGAAAAACATACACGCCCATCAACCAGGCGAGCGCATAACCAAAGGCACCCATGAGCAGCGCTTGCTCAAGGATGAGGCCACCGATGACGGTGTTGCGCGCGCCGATGAGTTTGAGCAGCGCGATGTCGCGAATCTTGTCGAGCGTGAGGGTATAGATGATAAGCGCGATGATGATGGTGGAGATGATGATGAGCAGCACGCGGAAGAGACCAAGCTGTCGTCTCGCCTTGTCCACCATGCCGGAGAGCAGGAGGTCCCGCATCTCCTGCGTGGAATAGACGGTGATGTCCGGCCAGGTACTGAGTGTGTGGCGGACCGTGGCCTCGTCGGCCCCGGGCCGCAAAGTTACAAGCACGGCACTGACCTGGGCTGTTGCGAACGCAGGAATGCCGCTGGACTGACCAGCGGCCCGGTCGAGCACCAGGGGCTGGAGCCTGCCAATGTCCGTACCCTCAACCCGGGCACGTCGCGCGGCCCGCTCGAGTCGCACAGCTTCTCCGGTCAGATCAAACTGGATGGCCATTGCATCGCTGACCGTGAAGAAAGCGAGCCCGTCACCACCAGAGCCGACCATGCCCTGAGTGAGGCCAATGACTTCATACACGTTTTTCCCCAGGGGGATGCGTGTGCCGAGGGGAATCTTCAACGATTGATCGGCAATCATTTCATAGTGTGCCTGCCGTAGCGGACGGCCCGCCACGATAGGCACCCAGTCGCCGCGATCCTCCGGCCATGAAAGCCCCTGCACCACCATTCGCAGGGGGCGGCCATGGTGCTCTCGCTGGATGGTATGGGAGACGAAGCGCCGCGCCGCGGCCACTCCGGGCACGGCCCGGACGCGGTCTTCCAGATTGGCGGGGATGCGGGAGACCTCCGCGAAGGGGCCGCGAGTGCTGCCCTGCACGATCCACAGATCCGCGCCCACACGATCCACCAGCAGCGTGGCCTCCTGGATGAGACCACGATAGATTCCGCCCATGCCCATCACGATCATGAGCAGCAGCCCGATGCCGACACTCGTGAGGGCAAAGCGGCCCGCGTTATGGCGTATATCACGGACGGCGAGGTTCATGGCCGGAAGGTGATGCGCTGCCCTTCGGTGAGCGTGGACTTCTGGCCATCAGTCACGCGCACCACCTGGTCGCCCACGCTCAATCCCTGAGTGATGGCTGCGTGCTCCTTGCCGCGCAAGCTGACCGTGACTTCACGCCATTGCGCCTTTCCGCCAACATTCACAAAGACTCCGGCTTGCGCCGCCTTCCACGCGAGAAATGCGTGTGGCACCAGCACCGCATCTGCCTGTCGCGCCGTTTCGATGAAGACCTCCGCACGCTGACCGATGGTCCAGTTCTTAGGCAATTCCATGGCGCGCACGTCAACAAGGAACTCACGTGTCTCGCGGTCCCTCTCACGACCCAATCGCAACACCTTGCCTTGATAGCTGCGACCCGGTTCCGAGCGGAAAACGATGCGCGCTGGCAGATCCTTGGCGAGTTCAGGCATGGCCGTTTCATCCACCCAGGCGCTGACCCAGATTTCGTTGAGCGAGATGATCTGCATCACAGATGCGCCTGGCACGAGCACATTCCCAGAATCACGATCGCGGCGGATGACGAGCCCATCGTAGGGACTGATGATCTTTGTGAATGCGAGCTGCTCCTTGCGAAAGAGCAGATTCTTCTCCGCGACCGAGATCTGCCCTTCGGCCTCCGCGATGGCCGCATGGGAGCGTTTGAGATCCGCCTCGGCCACGCGCAATGCTTCGCCAGCCTTGTCAGCATCGGATTGCGCAACAGCGCGGGTCGCGACCAGTGCGGACTGCCGCTTGTGATCGAGCTGCGCCTGAGCGAGCACCGCCTCCGAGCGCGCAAGATCCGCG
This sequence comes from Verrucomicrobiota bacterium, assembly GCA_023429545.1. Classification (GTDB taxonomy): domain Bacteria; phylum Verrucomicrobiota; class Verrucomicrobiia; order Verrucomicrobiales; family Verrucomicrobiaceae; genus Roseimicrobium. Next base: position 819 of record JAEYUU010000677.1, on the reverse strand, counting down.
CGCACCCGCTCCGCAGTCTGCCTCGATGCCGCCAGCGTGGCCTCGGCAATGGCGACCTGCTGTTTTGATTCCGCATCATCAAGCCTGGCAAGGAGCTGACCCGCCTTGACCGAGTCCCCTTGATCCACCAGAACCTCAATCAGCCGCTCCTGAATGCGTGCACTCACAGTCGTCTCCACCCTCGCCTCCAGAGTGCCCGTGCCCATGACTTCTGCGATAATCTCACCGCGCGCCACCGTGTGCACCTTCACCGGGGAAGGTTCAAACCTGATCTTGTAAACGGCAAACAATGCCAGTGTGACGGCAAAAATCCAAGCAAGGAGAGTGCGGATGGGAGGTCGTTTCATGACTGCCGTAGGTTGGTGAAGCGAATCGACATCCATCCGAAGTCAAGTGCGCATCCTGAAGCCACGCTCTGGAGAGAGATTGTCCCCGACGGGGGAGTTACGAAAAGCTCTGCCAGACCACGAAGCCGCCGGTGGCGAGAACCATGACGGCGAAGACCTGTCTCAGCCGCGCTACGGGAAGCTTCGCGGCAAACGCGCTCCCGAGCAGGACGCCTGCAGCGGCAATGCCGGCAAAGGTGAGCACCAGACCCCAGCGTGGAGGAGCCTCGCCATAGTGCCCGATGAATCCGGCGGCGGAATTGAAGGTGATGACGGCAAGCGAAGTTCCCGTGGCCACGCGCAACGGCAGCCGCGCGAATTTCACGAGTGCGGGCATGAGCAGGAATCCACCCCCCACGCCGATGAAACCGGTGAGCAAACCCACGCCGAGTCCGGCAAGGAGGCAGCGATGCGGCTTGCACTCGGCGAGCAT
>JAEYUU010000646.1 GCA_023429545.1 Verrucomicrobiota bacterium | reverse complement strand
CTGCATGGGAGAGTGCTGGTCCCCGAGGGCCTTGGCGAACTCCTGCAACTTCTCCTTCTGCTCGGCATTGAGCTTCGTCGGCACCGCGACCTGCACGTGCACGTACAGATCGCCACGGCGATCCGCGTCCAGGCGCTTCATGCCCTGGCCGCGCAGGCGGAAGGTGGCGCCTGTCTGGGTGCCGGCAGGGACTTTCACCGTCGCCTTCCCGTCCAGGGTGGGCACTGTGACTTCACCGCCGAGGGCAGCGATGGGATAACCGACGGGCACCTCGCAATGGAGATCAAAGCCATCGCGCTCAAAGAGGTCGTGTGCCTTGATGCTGATGACGACATAGAGGTCGCCACTGGGGCCACCTTTCGTGCCCGCGTCGCCATTGCCGCTGGAGCGTAGGCGGGACCCATCCTCGATCCCGGCGGGAATTTTCAGGCGGATGCGTGTCTTGTCCTTGGCGCGGCCCACGCCATGGCAGTCACGGCAGGGATCGGAAATGCTCTGTCCTGAGCCCTGGCATTCCGGGCAGGTCTGCTGGATCTGGAAGATGCCGCCGGAGCGGATCACCTGGCCGGCACCACCGCAGGTGCGGCACTGCTTCGTACCGCTGCCGCTCTTGGAGCCAGAGCCGCTGCAGGTCTTGCAAGCTATGAGGCGCTCGAACTCAAGTTCCTTCTCCACACCCTTGGCCGCTTCTTCGAGCGTGATCTCCAGACCGTAGCGCAGATCGCTGCCGCGTTGCGCGCCACCGGGGCCACGACGTCGCCCACTGCCGCCGAAGAACATGTCAAAGATGTCGCCGCTGCCGCCGCCACCGCCGCCGAAGACCTCACGGAAGATGTCCATGGGATCGTGGAAGCCACCACGGAAGCCGCCAGCTCCCGGTGAGCCGCCGGCGAAGGCTGCATGTCCATATCGATCATAGGCAGCGCGCTTCTGCTCATCGCTCAGCACATCGTAGGCCTCCCCCACCTCCTTGAATTTCTCCTCGGCCGTGTGGTCGCCGGGGTTCTTATCGGGGTGGAACTGGACCGCGAGCTTGCGGTAGGCCTTTTTGATCTCGTCCTGCGTGGCGCCTTTGGCGACGCCGAGGACTTCGTAGTAGTCACGCTTGCTGGCCATGTGAGTGGAAAATTTCTGTCTGGGCTGATGTGGGAGGACTGGTGGTGCGGGAGGGTGCCGGGCAGAGGGATGCGCCAGGCACGCCAATCCTCAACATCTCGCAGGGAATGCAAGATTACGCACCCGCAGGTCCGCTGGAGACCACGACATTGGCCGGGCGGAGGAGACGGTCCTTGAGCTTGTACCCCCGGCGCTGCACCCGGACGATAGTGCCTTCCGCCACGGAGTCACTGGCTTCTTGGCTGAGAGCCTCGTGGAGGTTGGGATTGAAGGCCTGTCCTTGGGCGGGCACCTCTTCCACGCCGAACTCGCGCAGCAGATTGCTGAACATGCCCTGCACCATCTTAAGGCCCTGGAACACAATGCTTTGCTCGCTCTCAATCCGGGCGGCTTCGAGGCCCATTTCGAAGGTGTCGAGCACGGGCAGCAGCCCGCGCAGCAGGTCAGCATTGGCGTAGGAGCGGGCGTCCTGCATGTCTCGCGCGGACCGTTTGCGGAAGTTGTCGAGCTCCGCAGCCGTGCGTAGGGCAAGGTCCTTCCATTTCTCGACTTCTGCGGTCAGTGAAGCAGACGCATCTGACTTGGCGCCTTCCACAAAAGGCTCTTCAAGGGGTTGCTCGGCAGGAGCTTCGGTGTCGTCGACGCTGTGATTCATTTTTCGAGTGGGAAAAGGGTGGGGGAAAGGGGCAGGAACTATGCATGGGAAGGGGGCCTGTGGCAAGTTCGCCATGCCGGGGGTGTTGGACGCAGTTCCCGGCTCTCCCGCCTGTGCGCAGTGACGCGAGGCCCTATTTCTTCCGGACGACCACCAGGGTGATGTCGTCAGATTGGGGCTCGCCGCCAATGAACTTGCGCACCGCATCGCAGAGGGCGGTCACCACGGCCTCGGCACCATTCGGAGCGGCGAGGGCGAAGATCGTTTTGATGCGTTCTTCACCGAACTCGAGTTCCTTGTGATCCACTGCCTCGTTTACGCCGTCAGTGTAGAGCAGCAGGACATCGCCGCTCTCCATGGGGATGGGCACGTCCTTGGTGATGCGCTCGAAGACGCTGCCCTTGTCCACCCCAACGGCGACACCTGGAGCGGAAATGACATCCACCTTGCCGGTGCTCTTCCGCCAGACGAGCGGCGGGGTGTGACCGGCCCTGGCGAGGGAAATGGAACTGCCGTCTTCTGCGAGCACGGCGTAGGAGACCGTGATAAACATGTCCTCCCGAATGTCCGGGAAGAGATTGCGGTTCACGGCGGCGAGCACGGTGGCCGGGCTGAGAGTTTCCCGTGCGTTGGAGCGCAGGACGCTGCGGCACATGGCCGTGATGAGGGCGGCCGGAATCCCTTTCCCGCAGACATCCGCGATGGCGACGCCGACATGCGTGCCACCGACGGGAACGAAGTCGTAGTAGTCCCCGCTGACAAGGCGGGCAGGCACGTTGCGCGCGGCCATCTCCCAGCCGGCGGTATTTGGCGCTTTCTCCGGCAGCAGGATGCGCTGGATCTCGCTGGCATTGCGCAACTCACCTTCCAGCTTGCGTTTGGCTCCGGCCTCCTGGTGGGCGTGGGCATTCCCCAAGGCGAAGCCGCACTGCTCCGCCAGAGCATCAAACATTTCCAGCTCATGCGGGGAGAAGGCCTTGGTGCGCTCCGAAGCGGCGGCCAGGACGCCAAGCCCGCGAACGCCATGCTTCAAGGGGGCCATCAGGGCCGCCACGTGCTGCTGGAAGGGATTGGCCTTGCCATCGAAATCAGGGTGTTGACGCAGGTCGGGAACATTCTCCTCCTTCAGTTTGCTGAAGACGGAGCCCACGACTCCCTCGCCCGGTTTGATGCTGTGCAGTCGGAGAAAGCTGGGGAGAGTGCCAGCATTGGTCTTGGCTTGATTGACGATGCGCTCGGGGAGGGCAATGAGAGGAGGGCAGTCCCGGGTACAGTGACGGGGCACCAGTACCCCGGACTTCTCATCCAGCAGATAGAGCACGGCGCCCTCGGCTTCCACCACGGTGGCCGCGCCTTGAGTGATCAGCCGGTGAAGAGTGCTCTCCGGCTGGCCGCTCTGGATCGCGTCTCCCAGGACCTGGAGCACATCAAACACCCTCTTTCTGCGGGAGGCACGCCGGGTGTCCCCCTCTTTGAATAGACGGATCGCGACGCGCTCACGGGCCAGACTCCTGTACAGCAGCAATGACACCCCTGCGCCCGCCAGCAGAAGCACCACCGCGACAATCCATCCCGTCATGCTGGGGCAGACGTTGCCACAAGTGGTTGCATCGGGCAAGAAAGTTGGAACGAAACTCAAAGAGAAGTCGGGGAAGGATCTACGGTGGCTGCTTTGGGGCGGAGAGATTGGAGGGCGGGCAGATCAGCGCCGATGCCAGCGGTTGTCTCGGGCGCAGTCCCGGTCCCGGCTCTTGAGCCTGTCTCCCCTCCCATCAGCCTGCGGAAATCCTCCAACTTCTCCGCCGGGAAGCTCTGCTGACCGATCCGCAGGGAGGTGACGTCGTAGACATTCTCCTCACCGCGCCAGAGGGAGTTGGTCCAGAGGATGATTTCGGGCTTGGGAGTCCCCGTGACAAGGGAATGCCGGATGCTTGCACTGCCACCCGGCGTGACCTGGATGTTGAGGTTCGAGATGGTGCATCGTTCTGCATCAAGCGCGCCGGCACGTCCCACGCGCACTTCGTTTGCGCCGCCACCCACGCGTTCCAGCGAAACGTTGCGCATGCGCAGCGTGCAGGTCTGACCGTCAGTGAGGCGGCCTCCATCGAGATGAAATGCGCGGGCCGCGCTGCTTTCGATCAGCGCATTTTCCAGCGAGTGCTCCAGTCCGATGAAATACAGGTCAAAGCCCACGCAGTCCCTCATGTACACGTTCTTGTAAAACGTGCGGCTGGTCCCGGTGTCACACAGCCCGGTGGCGTTGCCGATGCTCACGAAGCCATCAATGCTGCATTCCGCGTCCTCATGGGCGCTGAAACCATCGTCCCCGCATTCGATGGCGGCGATGTTCTGGAAAACGAGGCTTCGCTGGGCGCCGTGGATATTGAACCCGTCATTATATACATGAGTGGCAGTGATATTCCGGACGACCAGATGCGATCCCTCTCGCGAATATACGACACCGCTACTTCGCAGCGGATAACGAATATTCGCTGAATTGGGGGAGGTCCCGGGAGGCAGCTTCAGATAAAAGGCATCTTCTTCTTTGACGTAAGTCCACTCTTCCGGTGCGAGTTCCGTGGGTTTCTTGAGGAGTGCGCTGGGGCCTTTTGAACATCGACCCATGCGATTTGCCCTATTATTCCACAGGAAAAACCAGCGGGATAAAATGGCATCGTCCATGCGGGGCATCAGCTTCACCTTTCGAAAGAGGCCGTCACCCAGAGCCTCCCACGCCATTAAATCCACAGGGTCGCTGCCATCCAGAATGGCTCCGTGTCCATCCAAAGTGATGGGTCGTTCAGGCTCGCCATGCTTGCCAGTAAAGTCCGCGCTCTCATAGTACGTGGTTGGAGTGAGATGTATGGTATCCCCCGCCCGGGCAAGTCTCATGGCACGTGCGATGGTTCGCACGGGATGCGTCTGCCCGTCCTGGGCGTCATTACCCTGCGCAGGATCCACATGGATGCTCCGTGCCGGGGGAACTGGCGAAGCCGTGGCAGCGTCCGCGTGCGGGAGAAATGCCCCAACGCTACAGGCGGCAGATATCAGAAGGAAGAGTGCGCGAAAAGGCGGCATGAGAACATCACACCGCCAGCGCAGGATTTCTTGCATGCAGTGGCAGGTACATGCCTGCCAGCGGGCTATTTGGCCCAGTATTCGAACTTGTCTTCCTTGTTCTTCGCGCGGTGGAGACGGCCTTCCTGAACGAAGCGCGCGAGAGGACCCGAGAGGTTTGTCACCTTGATGGTCACGCCAACCTTGGAATCACAGGCATCAACGACTTCAGCGATGGTGCGGCGTGTTTTGAAATATCCCTGCTTGATCAGAGCATTGAGCGCACCGGTGGCACCCATCTTCCCGCGGGGCTTGCGCTTCCCAGCCGCTTTGGCGGCAGGAGCAGCGGCAGCGACTTTGTTCTTGCCAGAACCAGGAGGTCTTCCCTTGCGGCGGGGTGCTTCGGAGGCCGCGGGCGCGACACTGGCGCCGGAGAAAAACATCTCAACCAACTTCGTCTGCACGAGTTCGCTTTTGAACTGGTTCAGTATTCCAGCGAGTTTGGTCAGGTCGCTCTTGAGGGGATCTAGGTTAAGGAACATAACGCCTGCATAGCAGAAGTTTCCCCTTTGACAAGGGATTCCAGCATATGCGATCCTGCAACGCATAAGGAATGCATTGCATTTTTGCCGTGGGCAGTGAGCATGGTTCACATGAAGATTCGCGTGCTTCTTTTCTGTTCACTGGTTGTTTTCTCCACATGCCTGAAAGCCGAGGTGAAGGGTGACCCGTCGCGAAAGACCGAGGAATCCAGCAAGCCGGGCGAAGGAGAAAAAGATGCCGACAAGGAGAAGCCCGGATTAAAGGGACGCGAATTGCCCAAGCCATCATCCACCAAGCACGCAATCACGCTGGGCGGTCAGATGATGGAATACGTTGCCACCGCGGGAACGTTGCCGCTGAAAGATGCCGAAGGGAAAACCACGGCGGAGATATTCTACATTGCTTATACAAAGGACGGCTTGAATGACCTTTCGCAGCGCCCGGTGACGTTTTCATTCAACGGCGGCCCAGGCTCCTCATCCGTGTGGATGCATCTGGGTCTGCTGGGACCCCGGCGCGTCAGGCTGCAGGATGACGGCAGCGCCGTGCCCCCTCCTTATCAT
>JAEYUU010000620.1 GCA_023429545.1 Verrucomicrobiota bacterium | reverse complement strand
AATGGGTGAATTGCAAACCCTCATCAGGCCTGCGGCGGCGTATGACCTCAATGATCATGCGTTTGAAACCGCCCTGTTGGACGCGTTCACCTTGCATGAAACTTCGAACCATCATCCGATGAACTTCTCCGCACCCGACCTCTCCCAGCACCCGCCCCGCAGTGTCCGCACGCGCCTGGGCGGATACGTGATCCTGCCTCGCATGCTCGACAAATGCCGTGCCGAGCTCAAGGGAACAAACGGTCCCTACCACTACGCTTGTCCCATCGATCAGCGCTTTCTGGATTTCGCAGGCGTTGGCGCTGAGGCGCTCAAGGAAGAAGTGGCCAAGGGCGCCGGGGATGGTGACATCCTGGCGTGGATTCAGAAACATGGCTCCCATTCCCGTTCCGGCTGGGAGATCGCCCAGTGGAGCGCCCATCAGGAGGCCACGGCGCCCGCAACTGCGGAAGCGCGCGACTTTGTGAGTGAGCAGATCAAATCCGCGGGTCTCGCTAACCGTGATGATCTCGGGACGTGGTTCGACTGGCTGGATGCGGATGACTACGTGAGCTACGGCGGCAAGGCGTAGCCGCCCAAAATGCGTCTCCAAAAAAGAAAATCCGTGCAGCGCCTCCTGCGTCGCACGGACTTCGTATCCTGCATCACACCATGCTCTCAATGGTGACCGGGGCAGTACCAGTGACTGTGTCCGTCACACCAGACGTGGCCGTGATGGTGGCAGTGATGACCACAGAAGCGGGTGCCACAGATGTGATCGCCGCCGCCGCCACCGTGCCCACGACGACGACGCAGGGTGTCCGGCTTCGTGTTGGACGGTGTGCTGGTGGCAATGTCTTTGCTCTTGTCCAGTGGGACAGGAGCTGACGGCAGGGACATTGCCGCCCAAAGGGAGCCGCCTGCGGTGAGAAGCAACGCGGCGGAAATGGCGAGTAGTTTCTTCATGGGTTTGCTGTTGGCTAAAGTCCGTGTACTGCCGTCGCGGCGTTCCACATGGGCCCATTACCTGCGGATAACTACATATCCGACGCCGGGGATGAACACCTGCACTCCACCATGACCGTGGCGCCGATGACCGTGGTCGCAGTCGTCGCCGTGGCCATAATCACGTCCGTAGTCACGATAGCCGCGGTTCTGGCCGCGGGAGTCGCAGTCGTCGTGATGAGAATGGCCACCGCTCCCGCGGTGATTGTGGCCGTGACCACTGTGGCCGCCACGTCCGTGGTGGTGGTCGTGATCCCTCGCTGAGGCATGGGTAGGAGCGAGCGTCAGCGCCGCAGCCGCGACAAGGGAAGTGAGCAAAAGTTTCATCAGGGTTTTGGGATGTTGTTTTCTTTTTTGGCTGCGCAATCTGAGATTGATGCAGCCACATCCTTCGACGGGGGTCCCCATTGCTTATTCAGGCACCGTTATTATTTTTTTGTCGGTATGCGTCATCGGCCACCTATTGAGTCGCGCATCAATCCCCAGCGAACACACGAGCACTCACGTGGCTGATGTAGTGCAGGAACAGGATATCCCCCTCAGCGCACTGCTGCACGCTGACTGGCTCGCCTCAGATGCGATCACGCCGGCACAAGACCGCAGAAGGTTTCGACGGTTCGAACCTCAATTGCCTCCCCATTCCTGAGCAATGCAGCCATCACCATGAAGAACAACATGGTGACGAGACCATATCAATCATTGGCATTATGAAGACCAAAATTGAAGACCTCAGCCGAAACCACGCGCGGTGTCATGACCGCACTTCCGCCTGCCCACACTTTCCGGCCGGAACCGGATACTCTAGACGGTAATCTCCGGCACTACGAAGGGCGCACGGTACTCGCGGGTGAGCAGTTTCGCCGCAGCGTCATTGCCCACCGCTTTCTCCGTCTTCGGATCGAAATTCAACACCGGACCCAGGGTGAGCGGCGTGGCGTTGAGGTCCACCCCATTCGCCTGAAGATGGGCCAGCATGCGGTCGAAGGTTTCCCCCGCTCCGGCATCGGCGCCAATGGCCTGTTTGATCTCATCTATGCTCTTCTTGGTGCCGATTTGGTGGGAGATGTTCCCGGTATGACACAGCGCCGCACTGATGTGGCCCTCCAGCACTTCGGCATTGAGATCCTCCCGCTTCTTGCTGCGCACCGCCTTGATGAAGTTCTCAAAGTGATCATCCGCGCCATCCCAGCTCGTCACCTCCTTGCCATTCTTGTCATAGGCGATCGCGCTGTCGTAGTTCGGCACGAGCACATGTCCTCCCTCGCAATGGATGACCACGGAGATCTGCCCGCCCATGTAGCTGTCCATGTCTGCCCCGCCCTTCTGCGTTTCCGCATCCTTGGCCTTGGGCAGTCCGCGCACTTCAAAGATGAGCGGCGCGCTGGCATAGGCCTGGTAGAGGATCTGGGTGTTCGGGGTTTCGCCGTCATCCTCGTACCCGAGGCGTCCTCCCACGCTCCACACACGGGGCGCGATTTCATTTTCCCCCAGGAACCACCGGGCAATGTCCATCTGGTGCACACCCTGGTTGCCGAGGTCGCCGTTGCCATAGGCCCACTGCCAGTGCCAGTCGTAGTCCAGCTTCTTGCGGTTCACCGGCGTCACGGGAGCGGGACCAAACCACAGATCCAGATCCACCCCTTCCGGCGCCTCCAGCGGACCCTTGGCTTTGCCGATGCTGTTGCGGCGCTTGTAGCACAGGCCGCGGGCGATGGTGATCTTGCCAAGGTTGCCCGCCTGCACCCATTTCACGGCATCGCGAATGGCATGGCTGCTGCGTATCTGAGAGCCTGTTTGCGCGATGCGATTGTATTTTCGCGCCGCATTTACCAGTTGCCGCCCCTCCCACACATTGTGGGACACGGGCTTCTCCACATACACATCCTTGCCCGCCTGCATGGCCCAGATGCCGGCCAGTGAGTGCCAGTGGTTCGGCGTGGCGATGCTGATGGCATCAATGTCCTTGTTCTCCAGAAGCTTCCGGATGTCCTGGTAGATTTGCACCTCCACATCCCTGCCGCGCAGGGCTGCCTGCTGCTTCTCCAGCACGTTCTTGTTCACATCACACAGGGCGGCCACGCGCACGCCCTTGATGCCATCGAAGGACTTGATGTGCTCCGCTCCGCGCCCGCGAAAGCCCACCACGGCAACATTGATCACGTCATTGACGCTGCCGCCACCACCACAGGAGGTGAGGCCCTTGGAAAGGAAAAACGAACCGCCCGCGAGTGCGGACTGCCTGAGGAAGCTGCGGCGGGAAGCTGGGGTCATGAGCGACCCTTACAATCCCGCGGCAGCTTTGTAATCAAAAAATTCCAGGCCATGGGCCTCCGCAATGGCGAGGTGGGTGACCTTCCCTTCGAAGAGATTCAGCCCGCCCAGCAGATTCGGATCCCTCTTGAAAGCCTTGGGCACGCCGTGATCGGCCAGCGTCTCGATGTAGCGGTAGGTCACGTTGGTCAGCGCCTGGGTGGCCGTGCGCGCATAGGCCGCGGGCATATTGGCCACGCAGTAGTGAATCACATCCTCCTCCAC
>JAEYUU010000515.1 GCA_023429545.1 Verrucomicrobiota bacterium | reverse complement strand
GTCCACTCTCATGCCTGATCCCGCTGTCCTCACCGTCTCTGCATTGACCCGCTCCATTCGCTCCCTCTTGGAGGAGCAGGTGGGAGATGTTTGGGTGGAGGGGGAAATCAGCAACCTCCGCCTGCAGAGTTCCGGGCACCAGTACTTCACGCTCAAGGACGAGACGGCCCAGATTTCCTGTGTGCTTTTCCGTAATGCCGGTGCGCGTCTGCCCATGCCGCTTCGTGATGGCATGCAGGTGCAGATTTTCGGAGGCCTGACCGTGTACGAGGCACGGGGGAACTACCAAATCATCGTCCGCACCGTGCAGCCGAAGGGGCAGGGGAGCCTGCAACAACGTTTCGAGGCGTTGAAGCTGAAGCTGGCGGAGGAGGGCCTCTTCGACATGGAGTGGAAGAAGCCCATTCCAAAATTCCCCCGATGCGTGGCGCTGGTGACTTCACCCACCGGTGCGGCTATTCGCGACATGCTGAACATCCTCACGCGACGTGCCCCTTGGGTGCGTGTGATGGTGTTTCCCGTGCGGGTGCAGGGACAGGGGGCGGAGCAGGAAATTGCGAGCGCCATCACGATGCTAAATCGCGCGGAAGAAATTGGCCTGCCTGTGCCGGATACCATCGTCGTGGGGCGCGGTGGCGGAAGCCTGGAGGACTTGTGGAACTTCAACGAAGAGGTGGTGGCGCGGGCCATCTTCGCCTCGGAGATTCCCATCATCTCCGCCGTGGGGCATGAGATTGACTTCACGATTGCCGACTTCGTCGCGGACTTGCGCGCGCCCACGCCCAGCGCTGCAGCAGAACTTCTGGCTCCGGATGTCACGGAACTACGGCGCCATTTTGATGCGGTGGAGAAGCGCCTTGGGTATCACGTGAATTCCACCTTGGACCAGCACGCTCGTGTGCTGGAACTCATGGATCGAGGTGCGCTCCATCGTGAGCCGGTGCGACTGCTGCGCGACGCCGAGCAGAGCGTTGATGACGCGGAGAGCCAGTTCCATGATGCCTTGGATGGCTTCTGGCGTGAAATCGAGGAGACGCTCATCGACCGGCAGCACGCGCTGGAGCGCTTCCAGCCCAGCCGTCTTCTGAGTGACGCGGGACATCGCATGGATCTCCTGCAACATCGCCTGGCCACCGTGGTGAAGCAGCGCCTGACGCGGGATGACGAACGCGTGCGTGCCATGCGCAAGCTGCTGAAGAGCCTGGGACCAGATGGCGTGCTGGCGCGCGGCTTCTCCCTCACCACTGACCCCACTGGCAAAGCCATCACGGACGCCACCAAGGTTCGCGTGGGCGACATGCTGATCACCAAGTTCGCCAACGGCAGCGTCTCAAGCGTGGCCACCGGGAACAAGTGATCAGCATCCAATCACAGCACCCAAAATACGGGCGATCTTCGTTTTAGATCGTTGAATGCAACCCGGCCCCACATTGTGCACGCGCTGGTTTTCCAGGGCCATCCTCCCGGTGCTCGCCGGCATGATGGTTGGCTGTGTGGGATTTGGGCCTCGAAGAAAGGGAGAGGAAGTCCACCGGGATCTGGTGTTTGCCTCCACTGGCGTGCGGGACCTTCGCATGGACCTATACGTGCCCGATACCGAGAGGCCTCCGCCGGTGGTAATCTGGATGTACGGTGGGAGCTGGAAGTTTGGATGGAAGGATGTTCACGTGGTCCTGCGCGATCTGACGCGGCATGGCATCGCAGTCGCCTCCATCGAATACCGCTTCAGCCGTGAGGCCCCTTTTCCGGCGCAGTTGGAAGACGCCCGGGCCGCGGTGAGATGGCTGCAGAGACACGGGGAGGTGTATGGGGTTGATCCAAGCCGCCTCGGGGTGAGTGGAGAATCCGCCGGAGCTCACCTCGCTGCGCTCCTTGGGGTGATTGATGGCCCTCCGGATATTCGCGCCGTGTGTGCCCTGTCACCGCCGGCGAATCTCGTCACGCTGTATGAGAAACACGCCTGGACTGGCAACCGCACGATTCCCAATCTGATACGAGCACGGTTGCCGGATCACAATGATCTCGCCGCGGAAGCGAGCCCTACCTTTCTGGTGCGCCGGGGCGCCTCGCCATTCCTGATTCTTCATGGACGCTTGGATCCCCTTGTCCCAGTCCAGCAGAGTGAAGAACTCGATGGGGCGCTACAAAGGCACGGGGTGGAATCCAAGCTCAACGTCCTTCCGGACAAGGCGCACTGGTTCAGCCTCAATCGGAATCAGCTTGTCGAGGTGGCGGAGTTCTTTCACCGCCACTTCGACGGTGAGGCCGAAGCCCGGTAAAAAAATGGGCTGCAGCACGACGCTGCAGCCCACCGGATGATACTTCAGGATGTCTTCAGCTTGTTACAGCTTCTTGATCTGGATGTTGCGGAAGCTCACCGCGTCATTGTGACCGGCAAAGCCGAAGAAGCCGTTGGTGCGGTCGAGGCCGGGATGCTCCACCGCCTTGTCAGGCTTGGAGCCCATGACGGTCTTGCGGTCCACTTTGCTGAGGTCGGCGTCGAGAATGACCGTGCCATTGAGCTCCACCTTGATCGTGCTTCCCTTCACGGTGACTTCCTGGAAATTCCACTGGCCGGCAGGGCGGGTGTAGCCGCGATGGGCGGCGACCATGCCGTAGGCGCTGCCGTGAAACTGGCGGGGATCGAGCTTGGCATACTTTTCGGCATCGTTGTCCAGCACCTGCAGTTCGGTCATGCCGACGTATGCGGTGTTGCCTTCGCCCGGATAGCGGATCGCGAGGCCATTGTTCCCGCCAGGAGGCACGTTGAACTCAAGACGCGCCACGAAATCAGTGAGATCCTGGTTCCAGTAGAGGGTGCCGCCCTTCTTCTCCTTGCAGCGGATCGCGCCATCGACGACTTCATAGTTATCGAGCGGACCAGCCCAGCCGTCGAAGTCCTTGCCGTTCCATGCGCTCTTGAAACCTTCGCCACCTTTGCTGGAGAGGATCTTGTTGGCCTCATCCGCGCCGATTTCGCGGATGAAGATGTTCCTCCAGCGGATTTCGCCACCATGCGTTTGAAGCTGGATGGGGCCCTTCGCAGGGATGGGCCGCTGCTGGTCCGGCGGAAGCTTCTTGTCGTAGTAGTTCTCCAGGATGGCGTGATCCACCACGAGCTGGTCATTGAGCCAGATGCTCACGCGGCTGCCTACCATGAGGATGCGGAATTTGTTCCATTCACCGAAGCCCTTGTCCGCTTTCACCAGCGGGTCCTTGCCAGGATTACCGGCGGCGTTGTTCCAGAGACCACCGGAGCCCTTGGGCTTGCCCAGTTGCACCGCCTTCTCGTCATTCTCCGTGGAGTCCCAAATCTGCACCTGGGGCACGCCGCGCAGGTAGATGCCGCTGTCCGCCTTGGGCACGGTCTTGTATTCCACGAAGAGTTCGAAGTCACCGTAGTCCTTCTCGGTGGTGGCGTAGTCGCCGAAGCCGTCGTTCACCAGTTCATCGCCTTCCACATACCAGTGGGGCTTACCGGTCTTGTCGCTGACCTCCATCATCTTGGCGGTCCACTTTTCGATCTGGGCCTTGCGATCCGCCTCCGGCATTTCGAGAAGCTTGCGATGATCAAACGTGCTGCCTCCCCGCCATCCGGTGAGGTCTTTCTTGTTGAAGAGCGCCGTGAATCCCGCAGGCGGTTCCGCGGCGGATGTGACGCTGGCCACCAGGGCGAGGGCGGAGAGTAGTAGAGTTCGTTTCATGAGTGATAACATTGCAAGGCGAACAATACGCCCGCTTTCGCGGCGTGTTTCGGAGGGAAGTCCTAGGAAAATGCGCAATCGTGCGCTTCTTGTGTCCGCGGGACGGCTTAACGGATGGGCGCGATCACACGCGCAGCTTCGATGAAACGCTGCACCTTCTCGAGGCTCTTCACCCCTGGAATGCCATCTTCCACGCCACCGGCGACATCCACGGCAAACGGTTGCACGCCCTGCACGGCATCGGCGACATTCTCAGGGGTCAGCCCGCCCGCCAGCCACAGTTTGCGGTCAGGATAGCGGAGCTTGAAGTCTTGCGCCAGTCCCCATGGAAACGTCTGGCCGATGCCACCACGCTGTCCCGGATGGTAGGCATCCAGCAGCATGTCGGTCACATGAAATGAAGCGATGTGGTCGAGGCTGGACTCATCTTTCACCTGGATGGCCTTGATGATCTTGAGTCCTTGTCCGGCAAGCTCGGCGCAGAAATCCGGCGACTCATCACCGTGCAACTGCACGTAAGACAGACCCACTTCGGCGGCAGTTTGAATCACGAACGCAGCCTCGGGATTCACAAACACTCCCACGAGTTTGGTGGCGCGAGGCACATCGTGTGACCAATTGGCAGCAGCCTCAGGGGAGAGGTGCCGCTTGGACTGAGGCCAGAAGTTCAGGCCCATAAAGTCTGCGCCCAGCGCTGCAATCGCCAGAGCCTGATTGCGTTGCGTCACGCCACAAATCTTCACGCGGCAGTGCGAAGGCGGCGCGTGTATGACAGCGGATTCGTCGAGTTCGGGCATTGGGAGGACTGCTACTCAACCACCAATGCGGCCCTTGTTCAACTCGCTGAAGTTGGGTCCTTCATCGGCAGCACCGCTCCGGCCGTTGTCATCAGCGCATCCAGGTTCAGCGGCAGCGGCACCGAACCGCGCACACGCGCGTCACTCTGTGCAGCACGAAATGCCGCAGCGTCCTCCGGGCGCGTCAGAAAGACCACGGGGGGAGCAGTGATGGATCCCTGATGTATCTTGGGATACACCTTGGCCAGAAAACGATCCAGCATGATGCCGCTCAGATCGGGGAGATCGATGGCAAAGATGAGCAGCGCATACTCCCGCTGCAGGGCGCGCTCAAAGGCGTGTTCCGCGTTCGCGGCATCGTCGATCTCACAGTGTCGAAATGCAGTGAGCAACTCGCGGATCAACCGGCGGTTGGGAAGGGACGCATCGGCGACCAGGACACGCGGCGTAATCTCAGGCATGCCTATCCATAGAGAGGAAAACGGCCTGTCAATCGCACAAAGTCCCGAGAACGGACGCATGCGCCCCTGCAATTTCCACTTGCCTTAGGGGACTACGCTCTGGAAACTTGTCCCATGTCTCGCACAACCCCAGAGTTGGAGCCCCGAACCCCCCGTTCAAGCGGGGAGGAGCGCAAGCAGCGCACGATGTGCGAAAAGACGCGCAAGAGCTTGATTGAGAAGCTCGACAACTGGGAGGACCATCGCGTCTGGGATGAGTTTTATCAGACCTACTGGCGCCTGATCTTCAGCGTGGCCACCAAGGCGGGGCTCACCCGTGAGGAGGCTTTCGACGTGGTGCAGGAGACGATTCTGGCGATCGCGCGGCAGGTGAAAAAGGGGCAATACGATCCGCGTGCCGGTTCGTTCAAGGCCTGGCTGCTGCAGATGACGCGCTGGCGTATTCTTGATGTTTTCCGCGCCCGCAAGCGCCAGCCTTCCCTGGCTGACCAAGGTAATGAGCACTCCGAAAATGCCGAACTGGCCATGGAGCGCCTCACCCACGAGAAGGACAATGTTCTGGAGAAGGTGTGGGACAAGGAATGGAAGGATAACATTACCTCCGCCGCCCTCGAACGGGTGAAGAGCCGCGTTTCGCCGCGCCAGTTTCAGATCTTTGACTGCTACGTGCTGAAAGGGTGGGGGGTCAAGAAGACCGCCGAGGTGCTTGGAATCAATGCCGCGCAGGTCTATCTGGCCAAGCATCGCGTGGGCGCCCTGGTCAAGAAAGAGGTGCAGGGGCTTGAGAGCACCATGCTTTAGGCCTGGTTGCAATCTGTTGGTACACCGCCTTTTTCCGAGCACGGTGCTGGAAGCTGGGGCATTTGCCTGCTAGAATTAGCCAGCACTCTTCTCCATGCCCGCTTCCAATTCTGCCCAGGAGCCGTCTGCGGCATCGCCTGCCGCGGGAAAGCCATCTCCGGGCACCAAGGGCTCGGCGAGGATTAGTGGTGCAGCGCGGACACCCCAGGAGCCGCTGAGTTCACGGGACGACGACATCCCCATACCGGATCTAAAGCTCATCCGCCGCATTGGTTCCGGCGCTTATGGCGAGGTATGGCTTGCACAGACGATCACCGGCGCCCTTCGCGCGGTGAAGGTGGTATGGCGGGAGGACTTCGAATACGAAAAGACCTTCCACCGCGAGTTTGAGGGCATCCAGCAGTTCGAACCCATTTCCCGCGGTCATCCCGGGCTGGTGAATGTGCTTCACGTGGGATGGAATGAAACGCGCGGCTTCTACTATTACGTGATGGAACTGGCCGATGACGCTGATCACGGGAAGGACATCGACATTACCACGTATGTGCCGCGCACGTTGACCACGGACTTCAAGACCCACGGGCGGCTCAATCTCGACTTCTGCAAGCAGACCGGCATCTACCTGGCGGATGCGCTCGGGTACATGCACAGCTACGGGCTCACCCACCGCGACATCAAGCCCTCCAACATC
>JAEYUU010000492.1 GCA_023429545.1 Verrucomicrobiota bacterium | reverse complement strand
TCACGATGCCGATGCGCTCCTTGGTTCGCCAGGCCAGATACGCCGCCAGGCGGTAGTACTCGAAATAGTCCGAGATGAGCACCGTCATGCCACAGGCGGCCAGCACATCCGCGCGAGCCAGGAAATCCCGGCGGTCCACGCCATTACCCTCCGCCAGCAGGTTGCGCATTGTCAGCTCAAAGACAGGCAGCACCTCCTTTCCCTTCACTGCAGGGTCCTGGCTGAATTTCTCCAGGGCGCACTCCAGCATGTCAAGATTCACACGCGTGGGGGGGCGGAAGCTGCCGCGCTCCACCATCACCGCTTTCTTGTGCAGTACCTCGGAGGGTTGCAGCACCTCCCCTTTCGCACCGAACATGGCGGCGCCACTCAGCCCGAGCTGCACCAACTTCAGGCTGATCAACCGGTTGTCCACCGCACGAAACTCGATGCCCTGGAACTCGATCACGTCGATCTCGATGCGTCCCACCGTCAGCTTGTCCAGCAGGCTCTCCACCAGCCTGTCCGGCTCATGATGCAGGAAGAATGCGCCATAGAGCAAATTTACCCCCACCACGCCCAGGGCCTCCTGTTGGAGCGCCGCCTCCGTATCCAGCATCCTTACGTGAATGCAGATCTGGCTCGGCTCATCGCGTGGTCGGGATTGGAATTTCACCCCCATCCAGCCGTGGCACTCGTTTCCACCCTTGAAGCTACGGGCCACCACTGTATCCGCAAAGGCAAAGAAGGCCGTGGTATCTCCGCGCTTTTCACTCAGCCGTTCCACGTTCAGCTTGAATTCGTAGTCCAGCATGGACTGCAGGCGCGTCCTCGAGACGTAACGGTCGGTGCCGCCATAGATGGCATCACTCACGATCATGTCGTAGGCCGAGATGCTCTTCGCCACCGTACCGGCCGCGCCGCCCACGCGAAAGAACCACCGCACCACCTCCTGCCCCGCGCCAATTTCCGCCAGTGTCCCATACCAGCGCCGGTCCAGATTGATCTTGAGCGCCTTTTGATGGGTATCGAGTTCCACTTCCTTCATCCTAACAATCTAAGCCTGAATTGCATCAGCGCCAGTGCAGAGCGGGAATATGGTTTGGTGTAGAGCGCCACCTTCACGCTCCTCTCAGGTAACCCTGACACACACAAACCAACATTCCGTGAGTGCTCGCCAGGGAATAAAGTTCCATGGCGCGAGGTGCCTGGCGATGGTGTATGGTTGCCGGGTTCTCCGGAGACCCAGCATGTTGAATCTTTACGATGCAGTGCGCACCAACCCGAGCTACAGCAAGCTCGAGATAGGAGACTTTCTGTTCGCTGAGTACACTTGTGGCACCAGCACGAAGCTGCTGCCGAACTGGACTGACAAGGACTACTTCGTCCACGTGGTGACGGGCAGGAAGACGTGGCACACGCCGGATGGCGTCTGGAAAATGAGGCCGGGCGAGACGCTTTTCTTCAAGAAAGGCGCGACCGTCATCGAGCAGCACTTTGATTCGGACGTGTGCCTCCTGATGGTATTCATCCCGGACGCGCTCATGCGCAGCACAGTACGCGAGGTGATTCAACTCTTGGACCTGAAGACCACGGACAAACTGCCGCCCAGGACGGCGTTGCGGGTGGACAATGACGTGGCGCTGGGAGCGCTCTTCCAGTCGATGCGAACATATGTCGCTGCCATGGAGAAGCCTCCCGAACCGCTGGTGCGCCTCAAGTTGAAAGAGCTTGTAATGAGCATCCTGACGAGCGGCACCAATGCCGAACTGGCGGCGTACCTCTGCCGTGTTGGTGCGAGCGATTTGCCGTCCCTCGCGGACATCATGGGGGCGAATTTCCGATACAACCTTTCGCTGGAGGAATACGCGAAGCTGTGTCACCGCAGCCTGTCATCGTTCAAGCGTGAATTCCAGGCACAGTTCCAGGAATCGCCCGGCAAATGGCTGCTGCAGCGGCGGCTGGGCCACGCCGCAAACCTGCTGCGCAACTCGCACATGAACGTGACCGAGGTCGCCTTCGAGAGCGGATTTGAGCACGTGTCCCACTTCAGCCGTGTGTTCAAGGAGCGTTTTGGTCTCCCGCCATTGACCTACCGGCAGAAATCTCCCGTCACCGCCTGAGCCCTACAGTCAAAAGACTGAACTCCGCAGCAAAGCGCGCCGTCCTCGCATTTTGTAATGTGTTCCCGGTACAAACACCGAGAACCATATGCAGACACTCACGTCCAAACAGAACAAGCCAGAGGGTTATCTCAACACTCCACGGATTCCCAAGCTCACAGAGATCAAAGCCAAACAAAAGGCGACTTGGGAGTCGGGGGATTTCGGACAGATCGCCCGTAGCATTGAAAACTTTGCCGAGGAATTCATGGCAAGGCAGACACTGCGACCTGGATCGCGTGTGCTTGACGTCGCCTGCGGCACGGGCAATCTCGCGGTCATTGCGGCCCAGCATGGCTGCATCGTCCACGGCGTTGACATCGCTGCCAACCTACTGGTGCAGGCACGCGAGCGGGCGGTGGAGTCCGGACTAAACATTGACTTCAGGGAAGCAGATGCCGAATCGCTGCCGTTTGCTGACGACTGCTTCGACCTCACCGTGAGCATGTTCGGAGTGATGTTTACTCCTCAACCGGCCATAGCGACTTCTGAGCTGTGGCGCGTGACGAAGCCAGGCGGCCGGATTGCTCTGGCGAATTGGACGCCCGATGGATTCCTCGGAAAGATGTTCGGTGTGTTCAAGGCGCATCTTCCACCGCCGCCAGCCGGGGTCCCCTCACCCATGCAGTGGGGGGACGAGGCTACCGTTCGGGAGCGTTTGCACCAGGGCTTCACCGACCTGCGCCTCACGCGGCACGTCGGTCGCATGCGCTATCCATTCCCGCCTGCGGAGACCGTCGAGTTTTTCTGCAAGTACTATGGCCCCACATTGCGTGCGTTCGAATCCCTTACCCCGGCTGGCCAAGAGGAACTGCGACGGGATTTGGTCGAACTTCAAACACGATATAACACGGCCGAGACTCCAGGCGCCACCGAGGTCGCTGCCGAGTATCTGGAAGTCATCGCCACAAAAATCTGAACAGGAAACACTCAACACCCAAAACCAACGCAAACTTATGTACCAGCAAAAGAATCTGAACAACATCAAGAAGATGGATGATCTCGCGCCGGCAGCGATGAAGGCGTTCTGGGAGTTCGACAAACTGGCTGTCGCTGATGGCGCCATCCCCGTGAAGTACAAGGAGCTAATTGCCGTCGCCGTGGCCGTGACGACGCAATGCCCCTACTGCATTGGGATTCACACGGCCAATGCGCGCAAAGCGGGCGCGACCGACACGGAACTCACCGAGGCCGCAATCGTAGCTGCCGCATTGCGTGCTGGAGGCGCGATCACCCACGCCACCCACGCGCTGGGTTGATGGGACGGCGCCACCACGCTCACTTCTGCTCGCAGAAGTGAGCGTCGGACGGCGCGATATCAACCGGGAATCGGCCTGGTCATCCGAATACGTTGCAAGGCCGCGACCGGCACCATCGTTCAAAGGCGCACTTCCCTCCCTCCTTTCATGAGAACGCCCTTCCACTTCGTCTGTCTGCCCGTCTCCATCCTGGCCCTTGTACTGACTTCCGTGATTCAAGCGGGCGGGCCGGATTACCATCCGGAATTATTCAAGAGCACCAAGCTTGTTTATGAGGACACGTTTGATGGCTCGCTCAATACCGACTTCTGGGAAATCCGTCAGAACTCCAACTGGGCCGTCAAGGACGGCGTGCTCACCGGCAGCCAGTCCTCCAAGGAATTCCAGGAGAAGATGCTGGCGAAAGGTGACAAGGCTCATGCCGGGTTCAAACCCGTCATCTGGCTGAAGCAGGTGCCGGAAAATTTCGTCTGCACCTTGCGCATGCGGTACAATGCGGATGCCTACCATCCCAAGTTCCCCCTCCTGGATCTCGGCCACCATGTCCACACGCTGGTCTTTGGCGAAAAGACGACGACCCTCACCATCAAGAAGAATGTCGAAACAGTCCAAGTGGAAGAACCCCGCCTTCCTCTCAATCAATGGGTGGATGTCGTCATTGAGTTGAAGAAGGGAACGCTGCTGGTGAAGATCGACGGCAAGAAGCACGTCTTCCAAAGCACCAACATCGACATGACCGGCCAGCACCAGATCGACTTCAAGGGCGTCGACCTTGGCAGTTGCCAGATCGACCACATCAAGTTGTGGGAGGGGATGTGACAATGGCAGATACGCATTGCGCATGCCGCGCCATCCACGCGGATCAGAGACTCCAATCAATCCACTTGCCGGTCCGTGAGGAGTACGCCCAGTTTCTGCTGTAGTCGTACGGATTGATGATATCAAGGCGTACGCCACCCCGATCGTCGATGCTGAATCGAGGAGCCATGAGACTGGGGACGGAGGGCATCTTTGGAATCTCATCGAGTCGCTCGGGAAGTTCCTCCAGTTCCGGGCGCGCTTTCTGGTATTCAAGAATGATGGGGACGGCAGTGGCAGCAAAAGCCTTGGCACGGTGGATCCGGACTTGATTGATTGCCAGCCCCACAAGCCATCCCGCAAAGAATGCTGACAATACCGCCAGAACAATGGCCACATCTTTCCCATTCGGCTTCTCCCGCAATGCCTTCCAACCGGCAACAATGAACGTAACCGCGAAGACCGGCACGCACAGGATCGCGAATAGGATGGGCGCGAAAAATCCAAAGCCATCTAAGCTGCTCACGGAGAGACAACCGAATATCGCAAGCAGCAACGTCATGATTTTCGCAAATGGATGTCTCATGCGTACAAGTGCCATCTTTGACCATGAAACAAGGGCATCTGTTCGGCCAGTAAAATACCAAAACGGCGGGGCATACCCCGCGACAACTGCTTGTATTCCCCATGAGACAGGTCTCTGGTAAGCACCATGAGCAAAACTTCCTGCCCCATGTGTGAAATGACCGAAATCCTGGACCACGCCGACCACCACGAGTGTGTCACCTGCGGTCATGAATGGCCGCTCGACGCCGCGCCGGAGGCCCAGGAGAC
>JAEYUU010000655.1 GCA_023429545.1 Verrucomicrobiota bacterium | reverse complement strand
GCTCCGCTCCGCCGCTACTTACCTGCGCCGCCTCATCGATGACATCCTCGACTACCAGAAGATCATCATGGGTGGCGTAGAACTGGACCCAGAGGAACTCGATGCCACCGCCTTTCTGCAATCACTCCGCGAGGCGATGATGCCGCAGGCCTCGGAGAAGAAGAATAACATCGAGGTGCGTGGAGCGGAGAAGCTGGGAATCATCTTCAATGATCGCGCACGGCTCCAGCAGGTGCTGGTGAATCTTGTCTCCAATGCGTGCAAATTCACCCAGAACGGCACGGTCACCCTCGCGGCGAACCGCGAGAAGGATGCCACAGGCAAGTACTGGGTCACCATCGATGTCTCGGATACGGGCCGCGGCATGAAGCCGGAGGAAATGCAGGGCCTCTTTGTGCGATTCAAGAAACTCTCCGCGCGTGAGGGAAACAAGACGGGAACTGGACTGGGCCTCGTGATCTCCAAGGGACTCTGTGAGCTTATGGGGGGCACCATTACCTGTCGTAGTGAATACGGGCACGGGTCCACTTTCACGGTCCGGGTGCCGGCCGCTGTGCCGGAGAGGGTTGGTGGTTCTCCACGTCGTTCGCTGGAGAGGGCTGCCCTACCGGCGATCCCGGACACGGCACCGCCCACTGCGCCCGCCCTTCCGCAACAGACCATCCTGGTCATTGATGACGATGCCTCCGTGCGTGAGCTCATGACGCGCTTCCTCGGAGGCAAGGGATTCCGCGTGATCACGGCTGAGGATGGCGAGGGGGGCATGGAGCTGGCTCGCAAGCATCGCCCCTCGGTGATCACGCTGGATGTGGTGCTGCCCGGCGCGCAGAGCGGGTGGGACATCCTTTCTCAACTCAAGGAGGATCCGCTCACCGCGTCGATCCCGGTAATCATCGTCACCTTCCTGGAGGAGTCGCGGCATGGCTTTGCCCTGGGCGCGGCGGACTATGTGGTGAAACCCATCGCGTGGGAGGACCTGCTCGGCTCGCTGCAAAAAGTCATCCGCGGCAACACTACTGCCAGTCCCGTGCTGGTGGTGGATGATGACCCGGATGTGCGTGAACTTTTCCGTCGCACGCTCGCCATGGACGGCATCTCCGTCACCGAGGCCGCAAACGGAGTTGAGGCGCTCACCCAGCTCCGGCGCCAAAGGCCCTCGCTCATCCTGCTGGACCTGATGATGCCCGTGATGGACGGCTTTGAATTCATAGCAGAGTTCAACCTGCACGCCCAATGGCGGGACATCCCGGTCATCGTTATCACCGCGAAGCATGTCACCCGGGAGGATCGCGAACGTCTCGCCAACTCCGTGCGCGCCGTGCTGGAGAAGAGCGGCTTCACCCAGGAAGATCTCCTCGGCAAGGTGCTGCACCTGGTGCACCAGGCGGCGTCTGACAGGGGGAAGCGCGTGTGATGTTTGTGCTTTGTGCGGCCTGGTATGATTTAGTATTCAGTAATCAGTAAGTAGAGACTCGAACTCCACACCTCATCCCGGACAATTGCCTGCCACTGACTTCTTGACCTTTGACTGCTGACCAATGCACACTCCCAACTCCTACTTACTACCTGCGGCACACTGATTACTGCTCACTTTCCCGCACATGCCCAACATCCTCCTAGCTGACGACGACGACGACATGGTGGAAATCTGTTCCCGCCTCCTACCGCGTCGCGGTCACACGGTGAAGGTCGCGCAAAACGCGGCAGACGCCGTGGCGCTCGCGGAATCGGCGAGGCCGGACCTCATTCTCATGGACATGCGCATGCCCGTGAGCGCCACGGGAGATGTGAGTGATCGTGCCGGGCTGGACGCCGTGCTCGCCATCAAGGCAAAGCCGGAACTCGCCAGCATTCCTATCATCGCACTCACGGGCCACATGATGACGATGTTCCGCGCGGCCATCATCGACGCAGGGTGTGTCGACATGCTGGCCAAGCCGATTGAGAACTTCGTCCACCTCACTGAGGCCATCGAGCTCGCGCTGAAGAATCCCAAACCTCCGCAGTGAATTGAGCACCGGCGCCCCAGCTCAGATTCAGGTCCTTCGGGATGCCATGGAAGAGCACGCTGACGCCATGTCCAGTGCTGCGCAGATTCTGCTCCACAGCGTGCCTTCCGATGCGGAGCCGCCCGCGTGGCATCGAGATGTGGAGCGCATCCGCCGGGCGGCGCTCGGCATCTACCGCCTCGTGAGGGAGCGTCTCGCCACGGAGCACTTCATTGAGCCACATATGGTCTCCGGGGAGGAGCTTCAGGGGCTGCGGCATGAATTGCGCGGCTTCCTGCAGAATATACTCGGCCGCTGCCAGCTTGTGCTGGAGGAGGAGGACCAGCCTGAGACGGTGCGGTGCGAGCTCGCCTCGATCATGGAGCATGCCCACGCGTGCGTCATCGTGCTGGATCGCAATCGCGACTACACGCCGCCGGGCCGCGGCATCGATCTCGCCGTCAGCCCACCCACGGCGAGGCTGACTCTCCCTGCAGACGACGATGAAGATTCCCACCGCACTCCGGTGGCTGGTGGCTCCATACTCGTGGCGGATGACAGCGCCGGCAGCCGCGAGGTGCTGGGCCGGTTTTTGACCGCGCAGGGCCATGAAGTGGTGTTTGCCTCCACAGGCAAGGAGGCGCTCGAGCGCGTGGACGAGAAGGATTTCGATCTCATTCTGCTGGATCTCGTGATGCCGGAACTCAATGGCTTTGAGGTGCTGCGTGCCCTGCGCCAGAGGAAAAAGCTGCGCTACACCTTTGTCATCATCATCTCCGGTCTCGACGCGAATGCCAATGCCATCCGCGGCATCGAGATGGGCGCGGTGGACTTCCTTGCGCGGCCCATCGATCTGCGGCTGCTGCGCGCGCGGGTGAATGCCTGCCTGGAGCGCCAGCGCCTGCGTGAGCGTGAGCTGGTCCAGTACTTCACCCCGGAGCTGGCCCGCCACCTGCACAGGCACCCGGAGCAGCTCGCCGCCGGACGCCGGGTGGAGGTGAGCATCTTGTTTTGTGATATCGCTGGATTCAGCCGGGTGAGCGAGCGTCTGGGTCCGGACCGCACCATCCGCTGGCTCAGCGATGTGCTTGGCACCATGTCCTCCTGCATCATGGAGGAGGAGGGCGTGCTTGTGGACTTCACCGGGGATCAGGTCATGGCCCTCTGGGGCGCTCCTCGCGAGCAGCCGGACCACGCGGATCGCGCCTGCCGCACCGCACTGGCCATGCAAGTGGCGCTTCCCGCGCTGAATGAAAAATGGCAGGAGGAAATCGGCCACCCCACGGAGATCTCCGTGGGAATCAATACTGGTGATGCCTATGTGGGAAACATCGGCACGCCACAGAAATTTAAGTACGGCGCGCTGGGGAATACGGTGAACCTCGCCAGCCGTATCCAGGGCGCCTGCAAATACGCCCGTGCCCGCATGCTGGCCACCAGCAACACCATCGAGCGCCTCACCGCCCCTATCTTCTCCCGCCGCCTTGGCCAGATTCGCGTGACGAACATCAACGCGCCCGTGTACATCCACGAACTGGAGGGTGTGGATGAGTCCGATCCCTGGCACCGTCTCCGCACCGAGTATGAATCCGCACTGCACCTCTTCGAAACCGCCGAGTTCCGCAAAGCGTCCAGCCTCCTCGGCCAGCTTCTCGACGCCTATCCCGATGACGGTCCCTCACTGCTCCTCATGTCCCGCGTGGTGGATGCATTGTTGAAGAACGACGCGAAGGAGTTTGATCCGGTGTGGGAGCTGCCAGGAAAGTAGAAAGAGTCTTCAACTGCTCCCTGGGTTTCTTTGCAATCTCACCTGCAAGCGGCGGGATCTCCCTTGGCGGAAGCCCGATGTCGTAGGCGATAGAAGATACAACTTCGACATCCGTGCTGAGGAAGATGGCGAGGGCCTTGGGGCCTCGCGTTTCGTAGTCGAAGTCGTGACAGCGGGCCAGGTGGAACCAGTGCCGTGTTCAAAATTCCCCTCGCTGCGCCAGCCGGTTTTTGCCAGCATCGCCATGATACCGATTGACAACCTATCATTCATACGACTGTATCAATCGAACGTATGACCACGCCTGCCGCAGCTCCTTCCACATCCATGCAT
>JAEYUU010000653.1 GCA_023429545.1 Verrucomicrobiota bacterium | reverse complement strand
GTGAGACCCTGATCGGCCGGTTGCAGCATCAGGTGATGAGCTTCACCGGCTCCATTTCTGGCAGCAACACCGTGCTGATTGATGCCAACGAAGGTGGCAACGAGAACGACGACCTCCGGGACATCTTCTTCACCGTATGGCTCCAGGGGGACAATTCGGGATGGACCAGCCTCATCACGCTCGGCGACGACAACACCCTCTTCGATGATGATGATGCCCAGGCCCAGCGGCTTGGTCATCCGAATGCCATCACCACCAATACCATCCACTTCCGCAATGCCAGCTTCCTCCAGTTGGGCGGCATGGATCGCACCTTCACCCAGGACCTCCTGTTCACGGGTGGAGTCGGATTGCATACCACCTCCAAAATCGAGAATGCCTCAGACGTCCTCACCACCATCACCTTCGACTCGGACCAGATCGGGGTGCAGTACCAGGACATTGGGGTGGGCATGCAGGATGGTGTGGCCCAGGCCATTTTCGGAGGGGGCAGGGCGGCCCTCAAGGTCGTGAAGACCGGCAGCGGCAATACTGTATTGGGCGCCTCCACCGGTGGCGGCGATGTCGTGGATTCGTTCAGCAGCTATACCGGTGACACGGAAGTGCAGGAGGGCATCCTCTATGCGGGATCCAACAATTCCCTCTCGCCCTATTCCCGCTTCAATGTGTATGCGAACGCCGAACTCAGCCTCTACTGGGATCAGGCCGGCGCCGGCTCCACCAATACCATCGGCTCCCTCGTCGGCAGCCTGCTGGCGGAGGTCGATATTCTCAACTCCATGCTGTCGTTCGGATATGACGGCACGCGCGACGCCGACTACCAGGGCGTCATCTCCGGAGACAGTGCCTTCCTTCTGAAGAGCGGCACCGGCACGCAACGCATCTCCGGAGCCAACACCTTCGCTGGTACGGTCGGCGTGCTTCAGGAGACCTTGATCGTGGGCAGCAATGACTCTCTGGGCGATCCGTCCAATACCCTCTATCTTGGCGGCGTCCCCTTTGTCATGCCCAGCCCCATCGACGCCCGGGTCGAGCTGCTTTTGGACGGCACCGCAAACGCCATTGTGCAGCCCATCGTGATGAACGCCTTTGATGGCAATGACGAGGGCATTACCATCATCGGCACCCGCCAGGCTTCCGGCACCTACGGTCTTGCCAGCACTGCCACCGTGGACGCCTACCAGAACTTCATCGCGGTGGCGGACGGCGCCTCCACCTTCCAGTTTGGCGGCTCCATCAGCAATTCCGGCTCGCTCACGAAGACTGGGACCGGCACCGTCGTGCTGCTGGGCATCGGCAATACCTATGGTCCCGCTGGCGCCTCCGGCGCGGCCATCGACGGTGGCACCATCATCCGCCACGGCACCATCGCCTTCTCACAGCAGGACGCCCTTTCCTCCACCGTCGTGGAGTTGGGGGATGCGCACCAGGCCCTTGGCTCGGATGCCTACCTCGCCACCACCACCTCACTGATCCCCCGCGACAGCGAGGCGACCTTTGACCCCGCAAGCAACGGCGCAGGCGGTGCGGGCAATGGCGCGTTCATCGGCGTCAGCACCCAGATCGATGGCGTCTCCATCACCTCCGCAGACGTGGGCGCCCGCATCCTGGTGAAGGACGAGAGCAACGACCCAGAACGCAATGGGGTGTATCAGATTGTGAGTGTCAACGAAGTCCATGGGGAGATGAACCTGGTCCGGGTCGCGGACTTTGATGAAGCTGGCGAGATGCTCTACGGCACGAGCATCGGAGTCACCAACGGCACCCAGGCCGGGAGATTCTACGTCGCCTCGGACACCGTCGACACGGTGAACGGTGACGGCTCCGACCCGGTGCATTGGGAACGCGAGGTGGCCAATCCCAATGTCGCCCTGCTTGCCACCGCGTCGGGCATGACGGTATTCAACGCCATCGATGTCAATGACACCAATGGCACGGGCACCTCCACCGTCGGAGGTACCTTTGCCACGGGCACTTCAGAGTTCGCCGGGGACATCACCCTGCAGCATCTGACCACCACGGGGGTGGACAATGAGCGCGAACTCATCCTGACCTCCGCCTCTGATGACGTAGGCGGCGGCACCCTCTTCTCCGGCGCCATCACCCAGGCAGATCTCGCCGACACACTGCACGTCACCGTGGATGGACCAGGCACCGTTACGCTCAGCAATAGCGCGAACGCCTGGAACGGAAAGACCACCGTCGCCAGTGGAACACTGGCGCTCATGGATGATAGCACCATCGACGACTCCCCCTGGCTGGAGGTCCGTTCGGGAGCCACCTTTGACACCTCCGGTGTGACTGGCGGTGCGTACAACTATTCCGGTACTGTCACCGGGGAGGGCACCATCAACATGGGTGCCGCTCAGGTGCTGACGATCGAAGGCTCTGGCGTCATCAAGACGGGCTCCTCCACCGACCCGGCCAATATCGGCAATGCTGGCAACCAGATTGGCACACTCGCGGTCGTGGGAGATCTCACCCTTGCCGGAGGCGCTCCCACCGATCGTCTCGTGTTGCAACTCGGAGCCACGGGCGCTGCCGACTTCAACGATGCTGGCAACTTCGGATCCCACTTGGGTGATGGCACGTACAGCTCCTGGATCCTGACCCAGGGCGCGACTTACGACAGCATGACTGGTGGTGAACACGACCGTCTCGACATCAGCGGCCAGCTCTCCATCGATTCCGGCTCCGTCATTGTGGTGGAAAATACCACCTACGGCTATGACCTTCAGTTCGGTGACATCTTCAACCTGATTGACTGGGCCACAATCGATCAGAATGCGTTCAATGTCGGCGGCACCTTGCGCACCGGCGGTCTCATCGGTGATCTGGCTCTTCCCACGCTGAGTGCCGGCCTCCAGTATGACACCAGCCTTTTTATCGATTATGGCGTGGTGACTGTCGTGCCTGAGCCGGGTCGGATGAGCCTGCTGTTCCTGGCCACCGCGTCCGTTCTTCTCCGCCGCCGCCGTTCCGGCCTCAAAAAGGCGGAGGAGCGCGGCGCGGGTATCTGAACCCCGGGGGAGCACAACGCCGCGCCACGGCAATCCAGCACGGGCACCGCGAAGTGCGGCTGCTATCTTCCCAAGCCGGGCGCCAATGACCTGGCCTTGCCCTCCATCTCTTCACGCAGGCGGCAGCACATCATTTCGCAGAGATCGTTGACGATCGGATCGGCGATGAAGCACACGGAGGCCAGCCCCTCCTTGCGCACGCCAACCATTCC
This sequence comes from Verrucomicrobiota bacterium, assembly GCA_023429545.1. Classification (GTDB taxonomy): domain Bacteria; phylum Verrucomicrobiota; class Verrucomicrobiia; order Verrucomicrobiales; family Verrucomicrobiaceae; genus Roseimicrobium. The sequence continues at coordinate 3,184 of JAEYUU010000653.1, read as the reverse complement.
GGCCTCGCGCAGCAGGGCGAGGTGCTTGGAGACATTGGCCTGACCAGAACCGGTGGCCTCGACAAGTTGACCGACCGTCTGCTCACCTTGCATCAGCAGGTTGAGCAGGCGCAGACGCATGGGCTCGGCAAGCGCGCGGAATCGGGTGGCGATGAGATCCAGCGCGGTATCGGAGAGCAGTGGGGACGGAGCGGACTTCTTCTGAGGCATAAAAAAGATTTGCTATATTCCTATATGGCGATATAGTGTCAATTACTGAAAGGGAATCTTAAATCAAAATCCAACCAAATCAATGCAATCCATGACGACCACCATCTCACCTGATGAACTCAAGTCCCGTCTCGCGCGGGGAGACTGCCACCTCGTGGATGTCCGGGAACCGGTCGAGTACGCCGAGGAGCATGTCGCCGGAGCGCGCTTGATCCCACTTGGGGAAATCGACAAACGAGGCCACGAAATCCCCCGCAACCAGACCATCGTGATCATGTGCCGCAGCGGCAAGCGCGGCGGACAGGCCTTGGAAAAGCTTCAGGCACAGGGACTTGCCGGTGCGTTGAACCTCGAGGGGGGCATCTTGGCGTGGAAACAGGCAGGAAACCCCGTGCGCAGGGCGGGGAGGAAAGTGTTCCCGCTCATGCAGCAGGTGCAACTCGTCATCGGACTGGGTGTGCTGACCGGGGCGATTCTCTCCCTCGCGGTGCATCCCTACTGGGTTTTCCTCAGCGCCTTTTTCGGATCGGGACTGGTCCTTGCCGGCAGCACGGGTTGGTGCGGTCTGGCGATGCTGATGTCCAAAATGCCATGGAACCGCGTGGCAGGAAAATTATCCTGCAATACCGGTTCATGCCTTTCATCGAACTGAACCACCTTTTGTCAGGAAATCTTAACCCACCATCACACCATGTTTCTTCGACAAGTCACCGATTCCGCCCTCGCCCAGAACGCCTACCTCATCGGTTGCCAGCGTACGGGTGAGGCCATCGTCATCGACCCGGAGCGCGACGTTGACCGCTACCTGAAGGTAGCCGCCGAAAACGATCTGCGCATCACGGCGGTGGCAGACACGCACATCCATGCGGACTACCTTACCGGCGCCCGTGAGCTGATGGAGCATCACGGAGCAGTGGCCTATCTCTCGGCAGAGGGTGGGCCGGACTGGCAGTTTGAATGGGCCAAGGGACATGCGAACGCGCGCTTCCTGCGTGACGGGGACACGTTCCGCGTGGGCAACATCGAACTGAAAGCCGTCCTCTCCCCTGGGCACACGCCGGAGCACATGAGCTTCCTGGTGACGGATCTGGGAGGTGGGGCCAGCGAGCCCATGGCTCTGCTGAGCGGGGACTTCATCTTTGTGGGGGATGTCGGGCGTCCCGATCTCCTCGAAAGCGCCGCCGGAAAAGTGGGCGTCATGGAGCCCAGCGCGCGCACCCTTTACGGCAGCCTGCGCGCCACCGCGGCTCTGCCGGAGCACCTGCAAATCCTCCCGGCGCACGGAGCGGGAAGCGCGTGCGGCAAGGCGCTCGGCGCAGTACCGGTCAGCGTGCTGGGCTACGAGCGCCGTTTCAATGGAGCTCTGCGCCTGGCATTGGAGGGCGGTGAGGATGCGTTTGTAAAGGACATCCTCTCAGGCCAGCCGGAGCCGCCCCTCTATTTCGCGCGGATGAAGCGGGACAACAAGCTCGGTCCCGCGCTGCTACCCCATGGCACGCTGCCGCAACCGCGCCGCCTCTCGGCCGGAGAGCTTTCCAAATTCGTGTCAGACAAGAGCGGGCACGTCATCCTTGACCTGCGCGGCGACCGCGCGGCCTTCATGGAGCGGCATCTTGCAGGTTCGCTGTTCGCGCCCCTGGCAGGCGGGAAGCTGCCCATCGTCGCCGGTTCCTATGTGGACGAGAACTCAGCCATCATCCTTGTGGTGAATGACGAGGCCGAGGTGGACGAGGCTGTCAGGCAACTGGTGCGCATCGGATTGGACAAAGTGGAGGCGTGGATTCCCGCGAGCGACGCACTGGCAGAATCCGCGGGAAAAGACGGCCTCACCACGGGCTTGGAGCGCATTACCACCACCGGGCTTGCCGCAGTGCTCGCCGGGAATCCCGCGGCAGCGGTGCTCGATGTGCGCGGGAAGGATGAGTATTCCCAATCCCATGTGCGCGGAGCCATCCACATTCCCTATACCCGCCTCGCCGCCAGGCTGTCCGAGGTGCCACAGGCGGATCCCGTCTACATCCATTGCGGCAGTGGCCTTCGCGCCAGCTTCGCCGCGCCTTTCCTCGCCCGTGAAGGCCGCAAGGTGGTTCATGTGGATGGCGCATTCGCGGACATCCCTTCCACTATCCTGTCAAACAACTCGCGCTGAGTCTTCGCGACATGAGATCGATTTCCCGGGCCCTGCTTCCGCAGGGCTTCGTGAGACTAAGTGCTGCCAACCCGCAAACCTTCCACCCAAGCTCACCATGAATTCGCCCATGCATCATGAAGTCCTCATTGTCGGTGGCGGCACCGCCGGCATCACCGTCGCTGCGCGACTCGCTCGCAAGATTCCGGGGAGCCGCATTGCCATCATCGAACCCAGTGACAAGCACTACTTCCAGCCGCTCTGGACGCTGGTGGGAGGAGGTGTCTTCCCCAAGGAACGCTCTGAGCGCGATGAGGCAAACCTCATCCCTCAGGGCGTCACCTGGATCCGCGATTCCGTCACCGCCTTTGAGCCGGAAGCGAAGCGCGTGCTGACTCTGGCTGGCAAGACCGTCTCCTACGACTGGCTCGTGGTCGCACCCGGCATCCAGATCAACTGGGGGAAAATCCCCGGGCTCAAGGAATCCATCGGCAGCAGGAGCGTCTGCAGCAACTACTCCTACCAGCATGTGAACTACACCTGGGAGACCATCCGCAACTTCAAGCGCGGCACTGCCCTGTTCACCCATCCCGCCGGGGCCATCAAGTGCGGCGGCGCACCGCAGAAGATCATGTACCTTACTGAAGACTGGCTGCGGCGCGAAGGGTTGCGTGGGCAGACTGAGATCATCTTCAATACCGCGCTGGCCAACATGTTCGCCGTCCCCAAATACCGCAAGACCCTGGATAAGCATGTCGCTGACCGCGACATCAAGACCAACTTCAAGGAGAACCTCATCGAGGTGCGGCCTGACACGAAGGAGGCCGTTTTCGAAAACCTTGATAC
>JAEYUU010000649.1 GCA_023429545.1 Verrucomicrobiota bacterium | reverse complement strand
ATGAGACCCTGCCTGAAATCGGCTGGGTCAGGCCAGCCAGCGAGCGCAGCAGGGTTGTCTTGCCAGCTCCGTTTGGCGCGACGAAGAGATGGAGGCCAGGGCCAACGGAGACAGTGTCCTCCGACTCCACCAAGATCTTGGACTTCGGGTTCCAAAAACGGCCGCTACGGTAGCCAAACCGTGTGCCAGAGTCGATGTTGAGGCTGGGAGCTGAAAGTGACGCCATGAATGTGGAATGCCTGGGCAGGAATAAATCAACTGCCTACATCCCATAAACCATCCTTTGTCGTTTTGGAAGGATCATATGGGGTCGATCCGCTTAAAAACACAGGCGGCATCACCGCGTGATCCAGGGTCAGAGCCTGGTCATCCAGTCCCGTCATGGTCGGCATCGCGCTCCAGCCGACCGGCAGATAGGCTTTGAGCGTGTCGGATTCGATGGTGCTGATGTCTGCAGTGGGGTGGTCCGCCATGTAGCTCCGCTGCGCAGAATACACTGCCTGCAGGGCGAGGGCGGCGTTCTTGCCTTTGTTCCAGTCCTGGATGGCATCCATACTGAAGCCACCAATGGCGAGCAGGCCGAGCATCAAGCCGATGACGAGGGTAATCTCAATGAGAGAGAAACCGCGCGCTTTGAAGCGGCGACGAAGGCAGTTTGATGGCTTCATGGCTGGGAGGGCGGAAGCGAAGTTCTGACGTTGATTGAATCTCTGGGGATGACGCGGATTTTTCCGGGGGGCAGTGCCACCGGGACAGCTTCCACGGCAGTTTTCTGATCGCCGAGGTCATTAACAATCACAGGCGCCTCCCGTGCGGGCTCCTTGGGCATTTGGAACGTGCCTCGGCGGCGGACCAAGGTGATACGAGCCCGGTCAGGGCCCGACTGAACTTGGGGGGTACGCTGCGTGGAGCTGGGGGCGGACAGAGTTTCCGCTTGGGTTGGGGCGGAGCCCATTACTGCGGCTGGCCGGAACACCGGTACTGTTGCCCGTGTGTCAGTCTCAGACGCGACTTCGGCATCAGGGGTGACCTGGGTATTGGACGATCCCATGCCGGGAAGAGGACGTGGTGCCAGCTTCACCTTTGGCTTTGCAGCGGGTGCCGTTGCAGGCTGTGCGAGGAGAGGCTGGGCGATACAGGCGGCCACGAGCACGAGGCAGACGCGATGTGCTGAGAGACCAAAATGGAGAGTAGAGATCATGTTCACAGGGTGAAAGGTTATCGCATACCCGATTCCATCATACGTGGACCCATGAGGAAGATGGGAAGCATCGCTCCTGCGAACACGAACCCGATGAGGAACATGGCCATGGTCAGCGTGATGAGATTGATAATCTGCGTGAAGTCGCTCATGGTCTGGGCGGTGTCTTCCTCGTAGATGTCCCGCAGCATCAGGAGCTGCTCAGGCAGCGAGGCAGACCGCTCTCCGATGCTGATCATGTGGATTACCTGGGGATCGAGAATGGGCCGCTTTTTAAGTGCTTCGGCAAAGGGGAGGCCGGATCCTTCGTAGATCTTGCTGGCTTCCACGAGGGGCGCATACGTAGGCGTACCCTGCACCACCTTGGCCGCCAGCATGGAGGCGCGCGCCAGATTGATACCGTTGGAATAGAGCATCTGCAGCGTGCCGATGTACGCGGTCTGACGCAGTCCCATCACAAGCTTCCTGAGCAGGAGCCATTTGCTCATGAAGAAATTGAGCAGCGTCTGGCGAAGATTTGCGGAGCGAAACAGCCCGACGATGAAGGCGCCAAGGGCAATGACGAAAAATGGCCAGACTGCCTGCACCAAATGACTGAACGAAAAGATCGCCTTGGAGAGGGAATCTGGCTCCTGACGCACGCTTTGGAGCGTCTTCTCCACCTGTGCAACCACGCTGATCTGTGACCAGATGAAAAGGCCGATTTGAAACAGGATGACAATGCACGGCACGAGCAATGCATTGCGCAGTTTGCTGGCAAATGCCATTTCCACCTTGATGGTGCGCGCCATGGAGGTGAACGCCTCGTGAAGCTGGCCGGCATCTGACCCCGCTTCAATCATGGTGATCATGGTGGGGTCAAACTTGCGCTCCTTGGCGAAAGCGACATGCACGGGCATGCCAGCCTCCAAGCGATTCCGTATGCTCATGAGCGAGCCTTGCAGGGCGGGGTCGGGGAGACCCTGTGCATAGTAGGTGAGCGCGTCAGCGGTGCTGATGTTGGCCCTGAGCATCGAAGCCAGGGCGCGGAAAAGTTTGATGAGGTCCTTCCTGGAGATGGACTTTTTGGTCTTGATCTTGCGATCCCCCATGGGCATGGCCTTCACCAAGGCCACACGGAAGCCGGCCTTTTGGGAGAGCATTGCCGCCTGGTCGCGGTTGTGCGCCTCCACGTCGATGATCCTTGAGACCTCAGGGCGCTTGATGTTGCGCAGTGTTACCTGGAAGACGTTCATGGAATTAGCAGTCGTAAGTAAGGTCCAGAACTTTGCGGAGCGCGGCTAGGTCCGTGCGTCCTGCCTCGAGAAGCTTGAAGCCGTTGTCACGAAGAGAAGGAAGCCCGTAGAGTTTCCGGATTTCGTGCTCAAGTTCGTAGGGAGTGATCTCGCCCTTTGCCAGCTTGTCGCCGACCTTGGGACTGATGGGCAGGATTTCAAGAATGGCGGTACGGCCTGAATAGCCGCGGCCTTTGCACTCCTGGCAGCCTTCCTTGCGATGCTGATAGACCGGGCGGTGAGCCCAATCGCTCTCCATATGGAACAGGCGTATGTCCTTCTCCGGCACCCCGTCGATCCTCTCTCGGCAGGAGGGGCACAGAAGCTTTACGAGACGCTGGGCGCATGCCGCTTTGAGCGTCTGGGCGATTTTCCACCGTTCCATGCCGAGCTGTTCAAATCGCTCGATGATCTGGGATGCGCGCGGGGTGTGAATCGTGGTGAGCACCTTGTGACCGGTGATGGCCGCTTCGATGGCGAGCTCGGCAGACTCGCGGTCGCGAACTTCCCCCATGAGAATGATATCCGGGTCAGAGCGCATGAAGCTCGTGATCATCGGCTTGAACTCGGAGGAATCGCGCAAGTCGCAGTGGGTGACGCCGGGAATTTCGTCTTCCACTGGGTTTTCCAGGGTGAGGATGTTGTCCTCAGGCCGGTTGAGTTCACGCAACATCGCATTAAGCGTGGTGGATTTACCGGAACCAGTGGGGCCGGACATGACGATGATGCCGGAGGGCACGGCCATGGCCTTTTCCAGCTCGAAAAGGGTGCCTTCATCAAAGGCGAGGGTGCCCATGCCAAGGCGGGCTTCCAGGTGCGTCTTGTCCAGAAGACGCATGGTGACGTGATAGCCGCGGTAGGTGCGGTGGCGCTCATAACGGACACCGACAGAGCGGCCGTAGTAGCTTGCGGTAAAGCGTCCGGAGATGCCAGGGCGCTTGCTGCGATCTTCTGGAGGCAGGCGCATGAGGTTGAGCAGGAAGGCGTCGATGCGATCCTTCAGCTTCACCGGCATGTCGATTTTCTGGCCAAGGTCGCCGTCGACTCGGAAGGAGTAGGCGATGCTGGTCTTCTCAGTCTTGATGTGAATGTCGGAGGCGTGCTGCTTGATGGCATCCGAAACCATGCTGGCGACGAGCTGCGCGATGGGCTCGTCATACTGGCGGGTCACGTCGAAGTCAGGAACGTCGAGGGAAAACTCGTCCACTTCCAGCGCCTCGAGGTCTGCACGGCTCGGGCCAGCGGAGGAAGAGGAGCCCTCAATGACGCTGGAGATTTCCGCAGGCAGCGTGACGACCTTCAGAATTTCCTCATCAGGGAAACGCACTGAGCAGTAGTCGTCCGCACGGTAGTCCCAGGGGTTGGCCACGGCGAGCAGGATCTGCTCAGCGCTGCGGCGCAGTGGGACGAAGAGGCCGCGCGACAGCGCAGCGGGGTCGCAATAGCTGACCAACTCTGAGTCAACCAGTTCACGCACATTCGGGAAGGCGGCCAGACCGGACGCCTTGCCGACGGCGCCGAGAATGCGGGACTTCGAGGACTTGCGGACGAGGGCCTCATCTGAGAGCGTCATGTCCGAAGGCGACACTTTGCGCAACTCCTCCAGGACCAGGGCCTGGATGGTCTCGTTGAATTCAATGCCGAGATTCAGGTTCATGCGGAGAAATGGCGCTGCTGGAGTGACTCCCAGGTGGCGAGGTCAACGATGAAGGGGAAGACGAAGGGCGGTTCCTGCTGGCCAGAGTGGGTGATTTCGTGTCGGATCCATGCGGAGGCCACCAGGGCAGAAACTGGATTCAGGGAAGCGACATGCACGATGCTGTCATCTCCGGAGAGCACGGCAGGGCAGCCGAGGAGCGAACAGGCCACCCGAAGAGAGGGGCAGGGTTCATAGAGAGAATTTGGCCGGCCTGGCATCATGCCCACGCTCCAGTAGTGCACCTCATCATGCAGCCTCTGGCGCAGGACGCGCTGCATGCGTGCCACTTCTCCCTCGGGAGTCACCGCGTGCTTTCTGGCCTGATGCAGCGCGGTATAGGCGAGGAAGTCACGGCAGGCGGGAAGGGAGCCTCCACTTGTCAGGTGGGTGTGATAGCCCTGCAGCAATCCGTGAATCTCCGTGTCCGCCATGTAGCCGCCCTGCTGCAGGTGATTGACCGAACACGCAGCGATGGACTCAAGGACATTGATCGCCGCCATCAGGCCTGATGACGGCTCCGGCGGCAGGAAGGAGATGCCGGTGATTGTATCTGTGACCTTGGGAGCGAACATGGGCTTGCCTGGTTAGGGCGCGGGTGCTGAGTTCGGGTTCTTGGTGAACATCCGTTTTAGCCAGGAGCGCTTCTGCGGCTGCTCAGACGATTCCTGCGGGATTGAACCGGAAGGCTTGGAGACGGTTTGCTGGCGAACGGTTTCGGTGCGGGTCTCAAACGCGGCGGGAGGAGCGGCGATGGGCAGCGGTGGAAGGAAACGCTCGCTCATCACATCCAGGCGGGCTGGTTCGAAGTTGGAGTAAGTACGCATTTCCTGGTTGATGCCGCGGATGCCGTTGGGACTGGAGGCATCGTACACACTCGGGGTGATGACGAAGATCAGGCTGACCTTTTCCACGCTGTTGTCCTTGGACTTGAACAGCCAGCCCAGGCCGGGGACCTTCCCGAGGAGAGGAACGTTATTTCCGTTTTTGCTTTCGCTGTAGTCATAGAAGCCCCCCAGGATGAGCGACTGCCCACTTGGGATACGGCTGATGGCCTCGGCCGTGGATTCGCTCACACGAGGGTAGATGTTTCCAGTCTGTCCATTGATGAACTCCACGATTTTGGCAACTCGCGGGCGCAGCTTCATGCGCACAGTGCCGTCCGGGAGCAGCGTGGGTGTGACGGAGAGAGTCACTCCGATTTCACGACTCTTCTCCGGATTCTCCATCGCATCCGGATCGTTCTCGTCGATCTTATAGCGCAGTTCTTCCGTGATGTTCTGGCCGGCGGTCGTCTCCGTAACCGTGGAGGTAATGATGGGGAAGCGGTCCACGATTGATATGATGCCCTGTTCGTTGTCCTCCGTGATGATGGTCGGGCATGACTCCTGGCTCACAATGCCATTTTCTTCCAGAGCCCGGATGATGGCGTTGACCTGTAGCGGTTCAAAAACAAGGCCTGGACCATCATTGTACGTGCTTGCATGGTCGCTGCTGTTGGAGCGGATGGTACTGCCCGTGGAGGTGGTGATGTTGGTGACACTCGTGGAGCCAGGTTCACCGGTGTTGCCAGTGAAGGTGGAGGTGTTGTCGAATCCGTCGGTGAACTCGCGAATGGTGGAGTTGGCCTTGTTCAGAATGCTCGTATCGGGAAGGTTGAACATGGCGTTCAAGCTCTGGCTCGCGGATACTGTGAGCCCCTCTCCCAACGTGCTTGACCAGTCGACGCCCACCTTCTTGCCCTTGCTGTTGAGCACTCGCAGGACGCGAACGTTCACGGCGATTTGCTGCTTGGGGCGGTCAAGTGTCTCAAGAAGGGCTTTGATGCGCTTGATCTTGACGCTGTTGTCCGTGACCAGCAGCGTGTTTGTCTTTTCCTCGAATTCAATCTGCCCGACGCTCTTGGTCAGCAGGGGGCGGATGATGAGTTTGAGTTTCTCGAAGTCAGCCATGCCAGCGGAACTGCCGGCAGCGCCACTACCACCTTCGCCGCCACCGGCCTGGGCAGAGGATTGAGAGGACACCCGGCTTGGGGTGGAGCCACGCAAATACTTGAGCTGGTAACTCATGATTTCCAGCGGCAGCCTGGAGAGCTGCATGTCATTCATGATGTACAGGGTCTTGCCCTGATGGTAAACGCTGAGCCCGAATGCGACGGCGAGGTCCTCGATCTGCCGTTCAGGATCATCCAGCTGAAGATGTCCGGTAACGATGAACTCCGGCCCGTTTAGATCGTTATTGAAGAAGTATTGATATCCGGCTTTGCGGCAGAGGTACTGGAAGACGTCATTGATGGGCGCGCCGTCGACCCAGTAGCCTTCAGAAGGGAGGGTTGGCAGAGGAGTGGCGGCGGGATTCTCCAATCCGGGGTTGGCCGCAGCTAGCATGGCTGCTTGGGAAGGGCTGGCGTCAGACGCTGGGGAGCTTGCGTCAGTCCGTGGAGAGATGTCCACGCTGGGTGACGGCTCTGAACCTGCCCTGGCGCCCGGACCTGCGGCCGGAGTGATGTTCTGGACGAGCGTGGTTTCTGCCAGGGGAATGGTGGAGTCCGTCCGCTGCAAAGCCAGAAGAGGATCATACTTCGGCAGTGGTAGCGCCAAATCCGTTTGGCCGCGGAGTGCTGACAGGGAGCATGCCAGCAAGCTCAGTGAGATGGTGAGAGGAAGGTTCATTTCTTGAGAGGTGTTGCTGGTTCCATGGGAGTCCACTTGGGCTCCAGTGATGAAGCCACTTTGCGCATGGGTTCGAGCTGGAGCTTGGGTACCATGTTATGGGGCATGATCCCGACGTCACCACGCTGTAGATCCCGGAAGACAATTTCTGTCGCGTTCACTTCAACAACCAGTGCTTGGAACATTTCGTTCTTGAACGAGAGTTCGAGAACATCGCCTTCGTACACGTTGCGTCCTCCTATGAGGAATTCCTTCTGGCTGAGGTTGACGCCATTCAGCTTCAATGTCTGCAGCGCTTGATTGAGCGTGATGCGAAAGGTGGGACGGGCGGCGTTCTCATCCACTACGACGATGTCTTCTTCACGGGGGAAGGTGGATACGCTGAATGGATCGATCGCCCGTGCCCGAGAACTGAGCTTTTGAGCCTTCAATTCTACGTCTTGGGCAGACGGATATGACTTCACACCCTTCGGGAGCCAAGTTGCGTCGCCACCGACAAAAGCTGGCTTTTCCTTCTTGGGCACAGGCTTTCTTACAGGCGGTGCTGCCAGCGTCGCGGCGGCACAGGCTGTGAGCGTCATGACCAGGATCAGTGTTTTCATTTCGCTGCCTCCCCGGCTTTCCAGCACGCATGGGTTATTTCAATGCCGAGAAGATCGGGTCGTTTCATCAACAGGTCGCTCTTCCGGGTGATTTTCATTTCTTCCAGAAAAGCCTGTGGCATCAAGGATTCCATCTGGAGGAGGGTCTCCTGCATGGGTCCAATGCCACCCTCGAAAGTGCTCTTGACCTTGGCGATGTCACATTGGAGCTGGCGACCAAGCTGGCCCCTATCTTGCGGAAACACGAGGCTCGTCCTCGCAAGCTCCAAGTCGGTATACTTCGGGAGACACATGTCCAAGCCCCTGGTCATGATCTGCCCAGGGTCGGCGCTCAGGATTTTCTTGTGCTCTTCGAAGGGTTTGCGGCGCGGTTCCAGCTTAGCCTGAAGTCCCTTCATGGCGGCCAGCCTCTTGGTCTGCTCTTCGTAGCGAGCTTCCCGTTCCGCACGAATTTTGGAGAGTTTCGTGACGCCTGCGACAACTCCGGCAAGGAGGAAGCAATTGAATGCAGCCGGAACAATCAGTCCGAACCGGAGAATGGGCTTGGTGTAAGCACTCATGAGGCTAGAAAGGCTTTCCGGTGGGAAGGGCGAGCGGATCCTTCTCCGAGACGGTCTGGGAGATGGTCGCTTCGAAAACGTAGGGATAGGTCACGGCTGGGTTCTTGACGGCCTCGCTGGCGGATGCCGTGGCGCTGTAGCGGGAATTCTGGCCCTGGCTGAGATTGAGACGAAGCTGCCGGGCAGGGTCAGGAGCAAGACTTGAATCTCCAGTTGCCTTGACCACCTGCTCGAAGAAGGCGGTCAGTCCGCGCTGGCTGTTGAGGTTGTTCAGCAGCTCGAGTGTCTTCGGTTTGGCCAGTCCTTTGAACGTCCACTCGCGCACCATTCCCACGGTTTCCATGCCAGTATCTTGCGCCGGAGCGCCTGGCTTGGGCCTCCGTACCGGCTGCGTGCGCTGCGATGCCTTTGCTTCATACTCGAAGGACTCCAGGCGGGCTCCGGAATCCTCTGGGAACATTTGAAGCAACAACTCCAAGGTGGACCACCCTTGGGAACGGGGCACCATCAGGCGTTCGGTGATGTCGATCTGCCTCTCCTCGGCAAACAGCTTTTCATGCTGCCCCTTGCTCTTTTCCACTTCCTCCTGTGTGAGTTTCCAGGACGGATGGCGCATGGCGGTGACGAGGCCGTAGATGCCGTAGCACCCAATCGCGAGAAGCGAGATGCCGAGCAAACCGACAAACCACGAAGAGAAGCGCAGCAAGCGAAGGTCTGCTAATGTGGGATAGAGATTGTCGATTTTCGCAGTGTTGAAGAAATTCTGCGTCGCCCAGCCGTCCCATAGAGAGCGGAATGTTGCCGATGATGACATGGCGCCACCTGAGCCGGCCTGGGACGCTGCTCCAGCGTCGTACGGGAGAAACTCGGGACGGTGACCGGGAAGGTTCGCCGTAGTGGGATGAGTGGCAAGGTTCAGGGCCTGGGCAACAATGCGCTGACGTTTCAGTGAATAGATTTCCAACTCACGTGTCGCCTCCTGCAGGACGGTTTCATTGGGAGAGACGATAACGAGATTGGGCAACAACTGGCCTGCTCCGTCGTTGGTGATAAGTTCTGCGCTCACCGCCATGTTCCACAGAATATCACCGAAGCTGGCTGGGATGGGATTACCACCGCGGTGAGCCAGGCTGCGAGCGGAGCGAAGCTCTCCGGAAGCATTCAGGGCAAAGACAGCCGTATATCTAAGATAGGGGAAGGCCACGAGACCGCCGCCGCGCAATTCTGGTTTGAGAAGCGCGAGGGCAGCCAGCGCTTCCATGGGCGCGCTAGTGACCGCGACACGAACGGGAATGCGCCATTCTTCTCCACCTTCCACCAGCCTGTTGAGGAAGACTTCGCGGGAGCGCGGCAGTGAAACTGCCGTGCAACGGGATTGATTGGCAGGGGCGCCCCAATAAGGAAGGAGCCGCCACGAAAGGGTATCGACTGAAACGTCTCGATCCGCCAGAAAGTCACGAGGCGAATCAATCAGATTGTAGCGCAGTACATTGAAGTCATCGGCTCCATCACTGCTGGCTTCCGTGGGGGGGGCAACCTCTGCAAGAGAGAATTCGTCCGCCACGTGCAAGATGATTCCAAGAGCCTTGGGCTTGTGCCCGAAGTAGGTGGGAGAGAGCAAGTCGCCCAGCAGGGACTGCACGTCCTCACCAGTTGTGAGACTTGCAAGCGGCAGGGGAGGCCCCTGCCGCCAGCAGTTGTCCGAACGGGAGAAGGTGGCTGAACACACCTCGCGTCCCCCGTCGAACCAGATATGCCACTGGCATGCGATGTCTCCAGGCTCACGATACCAATTCCCATCCGAGGCACGGCTAGTCTTCGATAC
>JAEYUU010000325.1 GCA_023429545.1 Verrucomicrobiota bacterium | reverse complement strand
GTCTCTCACTTCATTCGCCTCCACCACGCAGGCGATGGCGTCATTCAGCTCAAAGGCAATGCGGGCACGTGTGATGTGATTGTGCTTCGCCACACACTTCTCAGAGAAGTGATCGAAGTTGATCGCTTCATCGCTGATGTCCATGAAGGTGCAGCGGGTGATGCTGCTGTTCTCCACACTATAGAATGATACACCACGGCCGAAGCAGTTTTGAATGATGCAGTTGTCGATGGTCACGCCTTTGATGCGCGGACCGGTGGGACCGGCTTCATACGTATACGATCCGGCCACATGCACACCGCTCAGTTCTGCGTGGCCGTGAATCACTGGATCACCTGCGATGCGCCCACCATCAAGCGTGAGGTTGCGGATGGTGATGTTCTCCGTCGCGCCACGAATTTCAAACACATTGGCAGCGTCGGCATGCCGGATGGTGGTCTTCGCAGGCACGGCGAACTTGAGCGGGGCGGTGAGCAGGAGCTTGTCCTTCTCTACCGACTTCACGACAGCCAGGTGGTAGTTGGTGGGTTTCTTCGTGAATGCATCCACCGCCCCCGGCGCCTCAATGCGGAGCCGCATGCCGGCCTTGATGTTCTGGAGACGTTCCGTCGGGATCTCCGTGCCACCTGCCGCCGTGTCCCTGGTGCATTCCGCATAGGCCACGGGGGGCAACTTCAGGATGCTCCCTTCACGCTCAAGTCCGGCGATGGTGATGTTCTTCGCATCTTTGAGGAACAGCCCCTTCTCCAGCACCCAGGTGCCCGGCGGGACAATGACCTCCCCCTTGCCCGCTGCGATGGCCTCATCCACGAACTTCTGGAAATCCAGAGCAGGCTGGGTCTGGGCGCGCAGGCTGGAGCATGCCACCAGCGCGATGCCGAGGGTGAGAAGGAAGGAAGGGGCAGAGCGGGTACGCATGGACAGAAGTAACGGCTTGTGAGCTCTTGATTCCCGGAAAAAGTACACCCAGGCAAGCAGCGGAATGGAGTTCCAGAGTTGGGACACGCTGCATTTGCAGCTTGAGCGAACTCCCGTTTGCCCCATAGCATCGCCCCGCATGAACGACGACGCGCGACCTGACCAGCTTGTAGATGAGGAGGGCAACCTCCTGGAGGGCGGTTTTGGCCTGCGCCAGAAGATTGGCCTGTTTCTGGGTCTGATGCTTTTCGCGTGCACGCTCTTCGCGCCGCCGGTGTTTGGCCTGGACGTCCCTGCGTCGAAGGTGGCACTGCTGGCCATCACCATGGCGGTGTTGTGGATCACGGAGGCGGTGCCCATTCCGGCGACGGCACTGCTGCCACTGGTGCTGCTGCCCATCGTGGGTGTGGCGCCGGTCAAAGAGGTTGCGGCACCTTACGCGGATCCCATCATCTTTCTTTTCATGGGCGGGTTCATGCTCGCGCTCGCCATGGAGCGGTGGAACCTGCACCGGCGCATCGCACTGGGTATCATTGATGCCGTGGGCACCAGACCCCGCGCGCTGATCATGGGCTTCCTCTGCGCCGGCACCTTCCTGAGCATGTGGACAAGCAATTCCGCCACGGCCATGATGCTGCTGCCCATCGGCATCTCCGTCTATGGCCTGCTCAAGGAGGGCGGTGGCGTCAGTATGGGTGCCAGGGAATTCGGCGCAGCGCTGGTGCTTTCGATTGCCTATGGAGCAAACATCGGTGGGCTCGGCACACTCATCGGCACGCCTCCCAACGCGCTGCTGAAGGCGCACATGGAAAAGGTGCACAACGTGGATGTATCCTTCGGTCAATGGATGCTGCTGGGCGTGCCGCTGGTACTCGTCTCGCTGCCGCTGGTGTACTTCATCCTCACGCGCATCAGTTTCCGCGTGCCGAACGAAGAAGTGCCCGGTCTGGGCGACGCGATCCACCGGGAGCGCACGAATTTGGGAAGCATGAGCCGGGGCGAGTGGGCGGTGGCCGCAGCCTTCGGTGCAGCCATTGTGCTCTGGGTCTCCCGGGAGCTGTGGAAAACGACCCCGCTCGGCGTGGTGGTCACGGACGAGGTCATCGCCATGGGCGCGGCAGTGCTCCTTTTCTTCGTGCCGCTGGACTTCAAGCACGGCATCTTCGTGCTGGACTGGCAATGCATGAAAAAACTGCCGTGGGATGTGCTCATCCTCTTCGGCGGCGGCTTGAGCCTGGCTGCAGCATTTCAGAAGACGGGGCTGGTCACCTCCATGGCGACGGCGATGGAAGGCATGAAAAGCTTGCCTCCGCTGTCGATCGTGTTCCTGGTAGTGGCAGTGATGACGGCGGCAACGGCGCTGACCAGCAACACGGCGACCACGGCAGCGTTCCTGCCGGTCATCAGCGGTCTGGCTGCCGCCGTGAATCAGCCCGCCATCCTCCTTTGCGTGCCGGTGGCCATCGCCGCCAGCGCGGATTTTGCGCTCCCGGTGGGCACGCCGCCCAACGCCATCGCGTACGGCTCCGGCTTGGTGAGCCTGCCGCGCATGGTGAAGGCGGGCATCTGGGTGGATCTCCTCTTCGTGATCCTGATTCCGATCATGATGTGGACAGTCGGGCGCTGGGCGTTCAACATCCCAGGTTGAGGGCCGATGGCCTAAGCCGAGCGTCTGGGTATCTGCGCTTCGGACAGCGTGTGCCACTCCTTGGGGAACCGCGACAGCTCCGCCTCAGCCGCCTCAAGGCGCTGCGCGAACTCCGCCGCTACCTGCGTCCAGTTCGTGGAGCCACGCTTGGGGGAGGTCTGGTGCATCTGCACCAGACTGCGCACGAACTGCACGCGCCAGCGCGCGTGATCAAAGTCGTCCCAGTTCTTGACGGTGAGTTGCAGATTCGCAATCTGCACGGCGCTGGGGAATCTCGCAATCAGGGGCGGCCAGACTAGGGGAGATCACTTAGGGTGCGGTAAGCCATCACTCGGCAATCAGCGGTCGTTTGAACACTGTCACCACAGGCC
>JAEYUU010000316.1 GCA_023429545.1 Verrucomicrobiota bacterium | reverse complement strand
CTCCAGCACCCGCGTCGCCGTAGTGCCGACGGCGATTACACGCTGGGCATTTTGAATCTTCGCCGCAGTGTCCTCGCTCAAGGAATAGCGTTCCGCGTGCATCACGTGCTCCTCCACGCGATCCACCTTCACCGGCTGAAAGGTGCCCACACCCACATGCAGCGTCACAAACGCATGCGGCAGCTTCCCCAGCACCTCTGGGGTGAAATGCAGCCCCGCCGTAGGCGCAGCGATGGACCCTTCCTCACGCGCGAACACGGTCTGGTAGCGCTCCTTGTCATCCTCGCGATCCTGCCGGTGCATGTACGGAGGCAGCGCGAGATGCCCGTGAGACTTTGCATCCACCACACGATCAAACTCGATCAGTCGATCCCCATTCTCATAAATCTCCAGCACCGTCCCCGTGGCTTCGCCGATGGTGATCGTATTGCCCAGGCGCAGTTTGCGCCCAGGCTTCACCATGCAGCGCCACCTCGTCGGTGAGAACGCCTGCAGGCGCAGCAACTCCTTCGAGCCATCATCCGAGAAGAACCGCGCCGGCACCACACGCGTATCATTGAGCACTACGAGGTCCCCTTCGCGCAGATACTCTGGCAGGTCACGAAAACTGCGATGCTCAATGCGCCCCTCTTCCCTATGCACCACCATCATGCGTGAGGCCGCTCGATCCGCGAGCGGCTCGCTGGCGATGAGCTCCTCAGGGAGGTGGTAGTCGAAGTCGGAGGTGAGCATCAAATCGTCATCGCCGAGTACCCACCATCCACCACGAGCTCATGACCCGTGATGAACGATCCCGCGCCATTCGCTGCGAGGAGGAGGGCTGCGCCCACGAGTTCCTTGGCTTCGCCGAAGCGGGCCATGGGGGTGTGGGCCATGATCTTGGCCACGCGCTCGGGGACGAGCACCTTCTTGTTCTGCTCCGCGGGAAAGAAGCCGGGCACGAGGGTGTTCACGCGGATGCCCAGAGGCGCCCACTCGCGCGCGAGGTTGCGGCTGAGGTTGTGCACCGCGCCCTTGCTCATGGAGTAGGTGAAGACACGGCTCAGGGGAATGAGGCCGGACATGGACCCGAGATTGACGATGCTGGCGGCGATCTTGTTGTCTACGAAGTAGCGGCCAAACACCTGGCAGGCGAGGAAGGTGGCCTTCGTGTTGATGTTCATGATGCGGTCGTACTCCTCCTCGGTGATGTCGAGGAAGGGGGTGGGAGAGTTCACGCCCGCGCCGTTCACCAGGATGTCGCACTTGCCGCTGCGCTCCAGCACCTGGCTGAGCACGGATTCCAACCCGGCCTTCTGAGCCACGTCGCATGCCAGGAAGTATCCCTTCCCGCCCGAGGCGGTGATGCGGGCGAGCCTTGTCTCCGCCTTGGCTTCATCGCGCCCCACCAGCACCACCTCAGCTCCGGCGGAGGCGTAACCCTCCGCGATGGCCCCGCACAACTCCCCCGTGCCGCCAATGACCACGGCGGTCTGGCCCTTCAATGAAAACAGATCATGACTCATGAAGCCCTGTACTTAGCAGCTCGGCCCGGCAGGAGCAAGATGAACCACCACACCCCGGCCGCCCCCAGCATGAACCACGGCGCGAGCCAGCCACAGCGCGTGTAGAAAGTCTGCGCTGTCCTCCGCTGCAAGACGCCGGTGATTACCCCCTCCTGGAGAGGAGGCAGGCTGGCGTGGACGTGGCCATTCGGGTCAATGATCTGTGATACACCCGAGCTTGCAGCCACGAGCATCCAGCGGGCATTCTCCGCGGCGCGGATGCGGAAGAGCTCGGCATGCTGCAGGTGCTGCCACTCGCCCCATCGGGCGGCGTCCATGGAGGGCACCATGAAGGTCTCCGCGTTGGCTGCCGCCATGCGCCGCGCCACGCTGTAGAAGTCGCAGTCGAAGCAGACAGGCGTGCCCACGTTCCCCTTCCGCGTCGGGACCGGCAGGGCCGTGGTGCCCGGGGTGCCATCGTCAAATAAATGGACCGGGTGCACCTTGTGATGTTCTCCGCGCACGCCCAGTGCATCCAGGGTGAGGGCGGTATTGTGCCAGCTCCCCTCCTCCGGGAGGTTTGTGTGCGTGCCGAGAGTCAGCGTGATGTCGCGTTCCTTGCAGAAGGTGTTCAGCAGATTCCATTCCGCAGCATGGCCACGCACATCATAGGAGAGGGCATGCTCCGGCCAGACCACATGCTGGACGTCCTTTGGCAGTGCACGCGTGGCCTGGATCAAATCGGTGAGGGAGGCATCCTCACGCTGGATCCCGGCCACCCGGATGCTCTGGGGTCCATTGGCTGCGGGTTTCGGCGCCGGCCCATGCAGGAAGGTGAGTGCGGCCAGGACTCCCAGCGTGGTAAGCCCCGGGAACCAGCGACGCCCGACCAGCAGCGCCGCGCCCAGCACCAGGCAGGCGCCCGCTCCATAGACCCCCACCCGGGGCAGCAGGGCATTGGGGCCCAGCGCCAGCCCCGTGGTCATCCAGGGGAAGCGCAGGGGGAACAACTCCGCGCGGATGAACTCCCACGCGGCCCAGTTCACCATGGTGAAGAGTGCCAGTTGCCAGCCGCGCAGCCCCACGGCTACGGCACGACCTTGAGCCACGGCGAACGCACCGGGAAATGCCGCGAGAATCGCCCACAACGCCGGCGCGCCTGCGCCAAAGATGTGCCAGAGCCAGGGCAGTCCCATGCCAAAGGCCACCAGGCCATGCACAAACCCCACGTAAAACGCCGGGCGGCCACGCAGGCCCCGCACCGCCAGCAGCACCCCCATCACGGCGGGCAGGATCAGCCAGTGCCCATTGACCGGAGGAAAGGCCAGCGCATAAAACACCCCGGAGAGCGCGGCGAACAGAAAGCGGGGCATGAGCGAAGGGGTGTCACGCATGGGCGGGGGACGCCATCATGCCAAGGTGCGCTGGTGGCAAGGGGCGGATGGCGAAAATAATTCATCCTCCCGCTGGTCTTGGGTTCATGCTGGCGGCCACGAGTGGCTCGGGAAAGGGCGTTTACCCCTCTGTGGTGCCAACCGGATACAAGCCCGCTGCCTGACGCAGGGAGCTGCCCCAGTTTCCCCAACGGCCTGAGTAGGGGCGCGCGGGCCGCAGCACCTGCCAGCGGTGTTCCTTGCCGATGGCCTCCAGCGCGGGGCTGGGATGGATGAGCATGGCATTTCCGGCAAACTTGAGGAGGGGCAGGTCCGCGGAGCTGTCCGAGTAGGCCCAGGAGTTCTCCAGTTCCTCCTTGGTGGCGGCGGCCACGGCTGGTACGGCCTCCTTCATGTGCACGATCTTGGCCTCACGCTTGTTGTTCAGTCCCACCACCTCGGGCATCACATCCACCTTGTCCGGGATGATCACCTTGGTGGCAATGCTGTGGTCGAAGCCCAGCACCTCACCAATCGCATGGGCGTAGTAGTCCGGGCTGGCGGTGTTCAGAATGAGAATCCGCCCGGCCAGGCGGTGCCCGGC
>JAEYUU010000302.1 GCA_023429545.1 Verrucomicrobiota bacterium | reverse complement strand
ATTCGGGTGAGGCAGCAGGGGCAAACCCGGAGGTCGCGGCGCCAGTTGACTTGGGCGTGCTGACCCTGGAAGGATCCGCCCTGCAACATGGGCTGGTGCCCGTCACGCTGCTGCGCGAGAGCTGCCCTCCGGAACCGGAGAAAGTACTGAGAAAGCTGGGCCGCATGCCCACCACCGCGGAGCCGTGGCTTCCGGTGTCCTCACTCGGTCCCCTGCTCGTCATGGCGCACTGCAATCCGCGCGCCACGGATTTCTGGGGAGTGCCACCAGCCCTGGTGGTGCGTGTGCTCATCTCTCGCGAACAATATGCGCAGACGCGGGAGGACTTTGTGCAACGCTGCCAGCGCATGGCGGTGGCGGGTGAAAATGTTCTCGAACGGCTGGAGGTTCCCAGATTCAGCGATGGCAGCATGGAGGCGGCCTTCGAATGGCTGCTGAAGCACTATCCATATGACGAGTCTGATCGGATTCGGCTGAGCGGTCTCTACGAAGACATGCGCGGCAAGAAGGAGAAGCTGGCGGTCGCTGATTTCAATGCCATCCAGCGGAACCTGGGAGTTGCCCTGCGTTACCTGGTAGGTGATGGGCGGGTGTTTGTTTTCAACGCCCAGGAAGCGCCGCGGCAGGACATGTTCCCGCACCATCTGCTCGAGCGGCACAACGTGTATCCCTTGTTCACCGGGAGACAATGTGTCTACCTCCTTAGCGAGGCGCAGGACAACTATTCTTTCGAAGACGAATGGCATTCCCTGGGGAGTCACGCCGCGAGGATCATCTATGTACTGGCGGATCCTGCCTCCATCCGTGAAGCGATCGCCCGCGCGGCCTCCAGTTTTGATCCCAATGCGCTCAGCAAGGTGGAAACCCACCTCACCGAAGCCGACGATGACAACCTCGTTGAGATCAGCGCGGAAGACATGACGCGGGTCAATCCCCAGAGCCCGAATCACACCGCGGAGGAGCTGGTGCAGTGGGCCATCTTCACCGCCATCCGCTGCCGCGCGAGCGACCTACACCTGGAAAAGTTCTACAACATGACGCGATTCCGCGCGCGCATTGATGGCAGCCTCAAGGTGATTCTCACGGCCTCGGAAGATCTGCTGCCGCGCTTCGTCGCGCTGGTCAAAAACTACGCGAACATGAGCCAGACACGGCAGGAGGCGCAGGATGGCCGCTTCTCAGTGCGCGTTGGTGTGCGCCGGCTCGATGTGCGCGTGGCTGCCGTGCCAATACGGAGGGAATTCCAGAAGGTCATCATGCGATTCCTGGACAAGCAGGATGGCGTGCGCCGGTTGAGTGATTTCAATCTCAGCCAGCGACAGACGGATATTTTCAGCCGGGTGATGCGCCGCGACCAGGGCTTGGTGCTGGTCACTGGACCTACCGGATCGGGCAAGACCACCACGCTGTATGCCCTGCTCAACAGCGTGAATGAGGCCGACGTCAACATCCAGACAATTGAGGATCCCATTGAGTATGAGGTGGAAGGCATCAATCAGACGCAGACCAACCCCACCTACGATCTAACCTTTGCCAACGGTTTGCGTGCCCTGCTGCGCGCCGACCCGGACATCATCCTGATCGGTGAGTCGCGTGACACGGAAACGGCCCAGGCGGCGGTGAATGCCTCCCTGACGGGCCACTTGGTACTGACGACCCTGCACGCCAACGACTCCATTCGTGCCGTATCGCGTCTGCTCAGCATGGGGGTGGAAAAGTACCTCGTGGCGGATTCGCTGGCCCTGAGTCAGGCGCAGCGTCTGGTGCGCCGGTTGTGCGGGTACTGCAAGCGTCCGGTCGCGGCACCTCATGAATTGCAGGAACACCTTTACAGACAAGGGGTTATCACGGCGCCGCTGACCCAGCCCATTCACGAAAAGGTGGGCTGCAGCGAGTGCCATGGCACGGGCTATAGTGGCCGATTGGCCCTGATGGAGCTGTGCGAAACGACCGACGAGATTCGGGATCTGATTGAACAGGGGGCTCCCCAAAGCGCCATGCGGGCTGCGGCGATGAAGAGCGGGTTCCGCACCCTTTACCAAGAAGGTCTAAATCAAATGATTTCCGGAAATACAACGATGGAAGAGATTCGCTGTCTTGCCTATACTGCTGTATAGTATTTAGAACTATAATATTCTTCACCTTCGTATTTTCGATTGCCATGAACATCACCAACCCCCCTTTCACTGCGACTGAGAGTAGCCCTCCCTCGACAGGCACCTCCAAGGGACGCATCCTTCTGGTAGATGATGAACCGGTATTGCGCGCCATGGTTGGCACGGTGCTCCTCTCCCAAGGCTGGGAGGTGCTGAATGCCAGCAGTGGTGAAGAGGCCGAACAACTGTTGAGATATTGCGTCGGACGCCACACGCCTGTGGATGTCGTCATTTTGGATCTCATCCTGCCCGGTGGCATCTCCGGCATGGAAGCGGTGCAGATTCTCCGGCAGATTCAGCCCGGCATCCGTGTCGTGGCCAGCAGCAGCTTCTTCGCGAGTGATGACAGCAAGGCCAGTTGCCTGAACCTTGGGTTTGACGACATCCTGCCCAAGCCCTACAGCGCGACGGATCTCACGGCTGCCATGGAGCGCAATGCACGACGCGCCTCTTCAAGAAGGGCGGCGTGATTGCTCCTTAGGGCAAGGCGAGTTTTCCGCTCTGGTTCTGCTGCCACCAGCCGTACATGAAGTCCACGCTGCTCAGCACCCGGCTCCTGTTCAATTCGTTGCTGGGCATGCTTGTCGTGGTGGGGGCAGCCCTTGCGGGAGTGGCATGGCATCAGGTGCAGTCCGCCCGCGATTCACAGCGGGCGCATGTTTTCAGTCTGGCCACCGCTGCCTCAGCGGAACTCGCCCATATGCTTGTGGAGCAAGACTCGAAGAAGCTCCCTGCGGCGCTCTCTTGGGAGATGGAGGAGCGTCTGAGAAGCAGTTTGAATGAACTTGGTGGACCGGACGCGCTCACCGCATTGGGAGTACTTGTGGAAGTCGTGCGCGACACACCGGGTGAGAT
>JAEYUU010000279.1 GCA_023429545.1 Verrucomicrobiota bacterium | reverse complement strand
CTTCGGGTGTGGGCGGCAGCCCCGTGAGGACGTAAGTCACACGACGGATCAAGGTGGTTGGATCCGCAGGCGCGGCGGGCTCCAATGCCTGCGCCTCCTGCTTCGCGAGAAGGAAACGATCCACGGGATGCTGGGACCATGCGGCGTTCTTTACCGTGGGAGCCTCCGTGGCCTTCACCGGCTGGAAGCTCCACCACTGCTTCCGCGTCGCCAGGGTCTGCTCCCAGGATTGCTCCGGACTCAGCACGGGCTCGGGCTTGTCGCGTGGATCCGGTGCGCCTTCTAGAATCCATTTTTTGAAGTCGGCAATGCGTGCTTCCTCCAGCTTCGCGCCGTCCTTCGGCATGTGCAGTTCTGTTTCCGGCGTGGCGTGGGCCAGGGACTGGATGAGCAGGCTCTTCTCCGGATTTCCGGGCACAAAGAGCGGGCCGCTATCGCCACCCGCCAGCATGGCATCCCGCGAGTCCAGGCGCAGGCCGCCCTTTTCCTTCTTCGCTCCGTGGCAGTCATAGCATTCCGTCACGAGCACAGGACGGATTTTCGACTCGAAGAACTCGATCTGCGCGGTAGTGGGCTTCACTGCAGCAGCGGCACCCGGAGCGGGCGTGGAGGCGGCCAGAGTGAATCCTGCGAGAGCAAGAACAAGACTCATGCGCGTGCGATGGGATGGCGCTGGAAGGAGGAGAGGGGGGAGGCGCATGAGAAACGAAACATGGGCTGGAGCGTGAGCGTGCGGACTTCTCGTTCCCGGAAATCAACCAAGGTAACGCAACGCCGCCTGGGCAGCGGCCTGCTTCATGATACGACCATACTCCGCGAAACGGCGGGCCTGGATGCGGCTGGAGGGACCGGCGATGGTGATGGCGGCGACAGGATGGCCGTGCCGATCCAGCAGCGGCGCGGCCACACAATGGATCCCCTCGAAGTGCTCACCCTGATCCACCGCAAAGCCACGCTCGCGGATTTTCCCGAAGGATCCCACCAGCGCCTCCGCACTGGCAAGCGTGCGAGTGGTGTGCGCCGCGAAGGTGAGGGTCTCCAGCGTGGCATTCAGTGCGGCTTCAGGGAGATACGCCAGCATCGCCTTTCCTGGGGCGCAGCAGTGAATGGGCGGACGCGAGCCCAGATCCACGATGTATTTGAAGGGATGCGTGGACGCGAGTTGCTCGATCATCACGCACTCATGCTCCGCCAGACAGCAGAGCTGCACGGTCTCGCCCGTCTGCGCCAGCACCTCGCGCATGGCGGGCAGGCAGCACTCCACGAGGCTGCGTCCCTCGTGCTGTGGCTGGCCGAGGCGAAGGAGTTTGCGGGAGAGGCGGAAGCGCCGGGAGGCATCCTCCCGCAGCACATACCCGGAATCTTCCAGCACCCCCGTCAGCCGGAAGCTCGATGCGGGTGAGAGGCCCAAGGCTGCGCTGATCTCCGAGAGCGTGGCGCCCTCCTCGCGTCCCGCAAGAAACTCCAGCACAGCCAGCCCGCGCTGCAGCGCCGGGGCTTGGGACGACTCGGATTCCCCCAGAGCGGCGCCGCCATGGCCATGGCCCTGACCATTCCCGTTGGAGCTTCCATTGCTGCCAGCGGGCTCATCCCCGCTGGAGGTGGAGGTTCGGGAGGCTGTCCGGCCATTGGCTCCGGCACGCTGGGTCGCGGTGATTTTCATGGGCGGAAAGAGTTACGCCTGTGAAATCGACATCTTTCAATGGGAAGCAAATCTTGCAGCGCGGGGGAGTGGGCCGTGGAGATTGGGGACTGGAAGCAGCATCAAGCGTTGCCCCTTCGCGCAATTCCTGTCACACTCATCCAAGGACGAAACGGGCAGATCCACCCACGATGGTAAGAACAATCACATTGTTAACGGTCGGTGCGCTTCTGGGTGCGCTGGCCGTGTTGGTGTCCATGCTTGGCACAAGCATCACCGATTTCACGAAACAGGGGACAGGGAGAAAGGATCCGGTCGCGGATGCATACTCGGAGGCCTCCGTAGAGTCCCGGCTGATCTGGCCATCTGCCCCCACCAAGTTCAACTTGGGGGAGTACGCTGTGATCAAGGCGAGTCCTGAGACGGGGCGCATACGCCGCGAGCGCTCCCTTTACAAAGTTACGGCAATCAATGGAAGAGCCGTTGAAGGTCCCCTTTCTGTCTACCTGGAGTACGCCGTGCCCTTCAGTATTCCGGGTGAAGGGGAGGTCGTGCTGTCTGGGTTCTTTACCAGAAAGGTGGTTGGTATACCGAGCTGGCCTCTGGGTTCTCCTGAACTCCACTACATGAGTGGTTCCCCGACCTCCATGGGCGTGGCAGACTTTTTCCATGTCACGGGCATCCGTGAGCCTCTGGAAATGCGCGATGCCTTTCTCAAGGAACTGGGGGTAAAGCCAGAGCAGTACCCGGGGAAGGGCAAGCCTGAGCAAAGCCCGGGTTCCTGAGACCACCAGTCATTTCAGCCGGTACACCCGATAGCTGAAGAGCTCCTCGGATCCTGGGAGCACACCCACACGCTCGAACTCGCCAGAGTCCACCACGCGCGCATACACCTCCGGCAGGCGGGGTTTGCTGTGCTGGTCACTGCAGTAGAAGACGTACAACGGTTTTCCGGCGGCACGGCTGTCCGCGATGACTTGATCGAGCTCCGCACTGTTGCCGAGAATGTGCACGCGCGGATCATAGATGGCGCTCTGGCGATCGCTCACGCCAAAGGTGGCTGTCACGGCATCCGGCGATCGCGTGCGAATCAATCCCACCGTCTGGCGCACGGGCTGGCGATCCACCTCGCGCACTGTGGCGCGGGCATGGGAAGTGGCCGTGCCGTAGCGCAGCACCATCCAGGACACCAGCAGGGTGCCCGTCCATCTCCACCTCACCGTGCCAGCCACCTGCTCGATGAGCATGGGCAAGGCGAGTACCCCGGGAATCAGGAGGAAGATGAGGTACCACACCGTCATCGGAGCGCCGGGGTGCACGTTCACGGCACACGTGATTGCTGCAGCGACCACCGGCGCGATGATCACAAGGCGAGTGGCGGCGCTCTTCATGAACGCCACCACCAATGCCGCCCCTGCGAGCAGCAGCAGCGCCACGGGCGTCAGACTGGAGGAGAAGAAGAAGTGCTGCCCCTCGTGCAACCAGTCCGTGCCATGATGAGTGTCCGGGAAGAAGTTCTCATACGGCCAACCGGTGACCAGCACCGAGCCCAGATCGCGGTACCACTGCCATACGTCCGTCACGTAGTTCGGCTGCGGTTCCTTCAGGAAGATCAGCATTTGCGGGATGTTCGGCAGCATCAGTTGCAGCACCACGATCGCGCCAAGGAGATTCATGGCGATGAGCGTGCCCAGCTTCGGCCAACCCCGCTGACGCACGAGCTCGATCAGCGCGATGAGATTCACCGTCGCCGCAATCATGAGTGAGCCGGGGAAGCTCAGCAGGTACACCGCCTCACCGAGTCCAAAGAGCAACCACCAGCGCAGTTTGTTCGTCCGTAGTGCCAGGAGCAACCCATAAAGGCTCAGGCACAGGAAGCACAGCATCATGGAGTACCCGCGCGCCTCCGCGGAGTAGCGCACATGCCAGGGATGCAGAGCCAGCAGCCATGTGCCGGCCAGCCCCGAGAGCGAGGAGCCGAGTTCCTTCCCCAGAAGGAAAATCATGAAGAGCGTGACGAGCGCGGCGATGTAAGAGGAGAGACGCACCGCATACTCCGCGAAGGCCTCGCGAGGCGCCCCCGTGATGGCGCGCCAGGCGTCCAGGCTCAACCGCATGGTGAGCGAGTTCATCACGTGATTGTTCCCGTTGCGACTCTCAAAGAGCGTGTCCACCCAGGTGACCGGCTCAAACTTCCACGTGCCATCCTTCGCCTGCTCCCATGCGCCATGCGCGAACCTTCGCACGGCGTACTCTTCATCATTCCACAGGCTGTGATGCAACTTCGGCCAGCGCTCCCACGCGCCAACCGCCAGCGCGGCTCCCAGGAGGATGAAGGTGACCATCCGCAGCCTGCCACGCAAAAAGTCCGGAGTGAGTGCGGCGGATTCCTCCGCGGATGGTTGAGACGGTGAAGTTGCCCTGGCGGGAAAGTCTTCATCACCTTCCCCCGGTTCACGTTGTAATGTGGTCCGGGGCATCCACTTCCCGGCGGTGCCAAGCAGCAGCGCGAGCACGCCCGCATTTACCACCGAGGCCCACCACAATCCGATCACGGCATACTCCTTCGGTTGCAGTTTCTCCTGCTTCGCCAGACGCCGCTGCACGGTGCGCCCCCAGGGCTTCTCACCCTCCACCGCATAGATTGCGCCACCAATCAGCAGCACCAGCATCGCTCCCAGAAGCGCGAGTCCAGACGTACCGAATCGTCCGCGCAGGCGCTGCCAGAGGCGTGCAGGGGCAGGCGATGATGGGGAACCGGTCATGGAGGGAAAGATGGTCGTTTGACGCTCGGGCGGATGTCCCTATCATGCGTTTTCCACGCCCCACGCAACCACATTCTCCATGCGGCGCGTAGGCATTTTCATAGCGCATCACCCCCAATCCCACCTTTTTCTCATGTTCAACTCCTTCCACTGGGCCTCGCAGTTCGGCGAACTTTTCGTGAGCTGCTGTGATGAATTTGAAGACGGCAACAAGGACTACGCCGCCTGGTTCGATGAAGAGGACATTGCGTATCTCAATTCCATCGGCGCGAAGCCTCGTGAGATTTTCGATTTTGTGGAGGACTGCTGCGGCGCGGAAGGGGATGAGCCCACGCCCGAAACCGCGCTGCTGGTGGCCGCGGTGCGCCGTGACTATTTCCTCACCGAGCAGAAGGGCATGCCCAGCGGCAAGATTGTGCCCATGAGCGATCTTCCTGCCAAACCCGCGGAGATGGATGGCATCCCCTGGCTGCCACGCCTCATCGCCAAGGCCGAGGCCAAGCTGCGCGGCGAGATGGACGATGACACCATGTACGGCTGCGGCGGTGATCGGGCCTTCCTTGAGCAACACAAGATCCATCCCGCCGACTTCCTGCGCGTGGTCTGGGCCGCGCGCGGTGACAAGGATCGCGTGCTCCGCTTCGTAAAGAGTGGGAAGTGGGAGTAGGCAGAGCATCGCACGACGATGACAGCGCCACAGCGGGCTCTGGCCATGTTGCGGTACAAGGCAGAGTTCCGTGGCATGATCCGTCGCACTCTCAAGGTGGTGGCTTGCATGGGTACCAAAGCGCTCGACGCAGGGTGGTTCGCTGCGGAGGCATTTGCCGTGGCGATGTGCCCTGTGTCCACGAAACGTCTCCCGAATCGTTTCCTGGAGTGTCGTAGTGCATGCCTGGTGATTCATTCATCGCTTCCAACCGGCATCACCATGGCGTAACATGCCACAGCATTCCTTCTGAAGCGCTCATGAGCAAGGAACCAGAAACGCAGGCGCACTCTCATGTTCACGTACATGAGCATCCACAGACGCACAATCATGCTCATGTCCACGCCCATGCCGCTGGCGGTAATCTGCTGGTCGCGTTTCTGCTGAATCTCGCCTTCACCGTCATCGAGATCGCGGGAGGGCTCTGGACGAACAGCATTGCCATTCTCAGCGATGCGCTGCAT
>JAEYUU010000097.1 GCA_023429545.1 Verrucomicrobiota bacterium | reverse complement strand
CGGCGAAAGTGAGGGAAGTGCTGAGGAGCAAGGCTCCGAAGGTCAGAATGAGTTTCATCGTCGTAGATGGTTTGCCTTTGGTTTGGTTGAAGCGCCTCACACCGGTCACCCAATGCGGCGCGGTGTGCATGAACCTGCTGAACGCGCCGAGGTTGCGCGGCAGCGGTTCTTTTCTGCTCCGTGTCGTGCTTTTACAGCAGCCTTGCCCCCGCCTCGGCGAGCGGACTGCGCTCACCTTTGCTCAGGGGCACGTGTGCGGCGAAGGGTTGGCCACGCAGGCGCTGGCGGGTGTACACGAGGCCGTTGCTGCGGCTGTCCACATACGGATTGTCAATCTGCGCGGGGTCACCGATGAGCACCAGCTTGCTGCCGCGGCTCATGCGGGTGACGATGGTCTTGGCCTCCAGCGGCGTGAGCTGCTGGGCCTCATCCAGAATGAAGAAGCGGTCCGGAATGCTGCGTCCCCGGATGTAGCAGAGCGCCTCGATCTCCACCATGCCGGCCTGGATCAGGGGGTCATAAGGGGCGGAGGCGCCTCCGGCCATGGTGGTCATTGGAGCAGGGGAGGGATTGCCATGCCGCGCCGCCTTCTTCTTGCTGAACGTGGGATTGGCCGAAGCCCGCGTGAGCAGGTCCAAGGCGTCATACACCGGCTGGAGCCAGGGGCGCATCTTCTCCTGCAGGCTGCCCGGCAGGAAACCGATGCCCTGGCCCATCGCGACGATGGGCCGGCTCACGGTGATGCCAGTGTAGGCATTTCCCAGTACCTGGGAGAGACCGGCGGCGCAGGCCAGCAGCGTCTTGCCCGTGCCGGCCTGGCCGAAGCAGGTCACCAGGGAGATGTCCGGATTCATCAGCGCATCCAGAAGGCAGGCCTGCCCCAGGTTCATGGGCTTGATGGTGCGCCCCTGCATGATGCGGATGCTCTCCGGCACGATCAGGCGGGTGAAGCCATGCGGACCCGTGTACCGGGCGGGCATGGACTGCTTTTCCCCTGCCATGAGCAATACGTACTCATTTACCGCCAGGATGGCGCCCCGCGCAGGGCTGAACTCAAGGGTGCCGCTGCTGGCGAACCGCTGCAGCTCATGCGGCGTGACCTCCACCCGTGCGATATCATGGTGGGATATATCACGAGCCTCCACCTTGTCATGCAGGTAGTCCTCGCAGGGCACGCCCGTGGCACGGGCCTTGAGCTGCATGTTAAGATCCTTGGTGACCAGGATGACCGGATTCGCGGCGCGCTCGGCCATCCACACAGCGCAGGCGAGGATGCGATGATCTGGTTTGTCCAGGTCGTGAAAAATGCGCTGAAAACGTTGCACCGCCACGGAGCATTTCGCTTCATCGAAATCAAACACGATGAGCCGCACGCGACCACCACCGGCGGTGGGCACGCCCTCCATCACGTTGACATCAGGCTGCGAGAAAAACTTGGAGAGCGTGCGGTGCACCTCACGGGCATTTGCGCCGCGCTCGCTGGGCTCACCCTTGAAGCGGTCCAGTTCGCCGAGCACTTCCACCGGAATGCACACTTCATGTTCCTCGAAGCGGTGCAGGCAGGCCGGGTCATGCAACAGGACATTGGTATCCAGCACGAAGGTCTTCACCTGGGCCGCCGCGGCGCTGCTATTGCGCCCCTGGGTTCCCCGTCGTCGTCTCAGGCCGACCTTGGTGGAACCGTTGCCATTCTTTGGCTCAGGGAAATGGCGGTGCCCATTTCCATTTCCGTTCCACTGCCGGGTTTCTTCTTCTGAGAAAAGGGACACATCGGCAGGGGAGGCGGCTTCATGGAGCATGGAGGTGCGGGTGTGGGTTTGGTTGCGGGTTGATTTTGACTGCTTCAGCCTTGGGGCTGAGAGTATTCCACCATCGGGAGACGTCGTGCGTCCTCGGGTGGTTTTTGGAGTGCGGATGAGACGGGCATCCGAGGTCTTTAAGTTGCCCGAAGTATTCTTCATCCTTGGCAGTTCTAGCAAGCACAAAAAACCGGATTCTCTGAAAAACGAGGTCGGAGGGCGTAACAAAATCGTTGCACGCGAAAAGCATGCCAGCAGGCATGATCATTACGGACATGCGAAACAAATGCGATGCAGAGGTTGCGCGCTCCCTTGAGAGTTCATGTCTGCGACATCCTGTGAAGCAAGGTGATGCATGGCTGCCCGGCGTCGCGCGGGACATTCACTTGCCCGCCTCGCGTTCCCCGCCAAATTGACTGTCTTCCTCATGCTCTTTCGCCACTCCAAAGCAGACCTCTTCATTCCAGATCAGGGTGACCCCGCCCAAGCGTTTTCCCGCGTGACCCACCTGGGCATTGTGAGCCACCAGGACGACTTGGAGATCGCCGCCTACCACGGCATCACCGAGTGCTTCCGCCGTGATGACAAATGGTTCGGCGGCGTGGTGGTGACAGATGGCGCCGGCAGCCCGCGCAAGGGACCGTATGCCAACTACACTGACGAGGGCATGCAGGAGGTGCGCAAACTGGAGCAGCGCAAGGCGGCCTTTGTCGGTGAGTACAGCGTAATGGTGCAGCTCGGATATCCCAGTGAGGAGGTGAAGCACTCCCGCCGCGAGGATGTGAGCGCGGACATCCTGAGCATCCTCAAGATGACGCAGCCGCAATTCGTGTACCTGCACAACCCCGCGGATCGGCATGATACCCACGTGGCTACCTTCCTGCGCTGCCTGGAGGCATTGCGCTCCCTGCCCAAAACCAACCGCCCCCAGAGGGTGTATGGCTGCGAGGTGTGGCGCAAGCTCGACTGGCTGCTCACGGAAGACAAGGTGATGCTGTGGGTGGACGAGTTCCCGCATCTCATCAGCGCGCTGATCTCCGTATTTGATTCCCAGATCAGCGGAGGCAAACGTTATGACCTGGCCGAGGAAGGCCTGCGCCGTGCGAATGCGACTTACTTTGACTCGCACACCACGGACAGCACGAACTCCCTCACCTTCGCCATGGATCTCACGCCGTTGATCCAGGATGACACGCTGAATCCGGAGGAGTATGCGTTGGGGTTTGTCGACCGGTTGAAGGAAGATGTAAGGACAAGAATCCGGAAATTTCAGTGAAGCGACGTTCCGCACTTCGGTGGCGATGAGCACCCTCACCTACACCGTCCGCATTCCCGGCCAGCAGATGCCGGTGCAGATGGAGTTTGCGAAGCTGAAGAACGCGTATGCGGATGGCAACATCCCGGGGCAGGCCCTCGTCACGCTGGAGCATCAGGACTTCTGGTACAGTGTGGCGGAGCTCATGGGAGATGAGCCCACGAAGCCACTGCTTTTCCCGTGCGGCGTCTGCAAGCAGATGGTGAAGTCGCGCTGGATCGATCGTGGCAATCCGGTGAAGTGCCCCAAGTGCCATGGCATGCTCACCGTGCCCAATCCGGAGGCCACACGCGCGCAGATTGCCGTGGACCAGAAGCGGGCACGCGCCACGCCCTTTGTATGGCTGGGTGTGGTTATGATTCTAGCCGGTGTCGGCACCACGGCCTTCTCCTACCTCCAGGCTCGATCCGAGGGCGGCTACTACGGAATCGTCTATGGACTGGTATTGGTGGGGCTCTTCATGGTCATGGACCACTGGTTCGACTTCCGGGGCAAACGCGCGAAACGGAAATAGAAGATTCTGGAGGCGTCACCGTCCTTGGGAAACGAACAAGAAGAGACGGGATGAAGTCTCAAGGAGATGCCATGAAAGCTTCATTGATGCTCGCCATGTTGTTCCTGCCGGTCGTGTTCGCGCCAGCGGCGGACAAGCGGAAAGCAGACGCAGATGTTTCGCACACTCCCTACGAGGCATTGACCGCGACCACCACTTTCGCCATCGGCGGCGTGGGCGTTGCAGGCATTATCTCTCCAATGGAGAAGGATTTTCGTGCGTTGCTGAAGGAGCCGGATGTGGTGGCGAAATGCCAGAAGCTTCTTACGGATGCCACGCCGGAAGGGCAGATGTATGGTTTGCTCGGACTGAAACTGAAGGACGAAGCCGCATTCAACGCTGCATTGCCTGCGTACAGGGGATCGAAGAAACAGGTCCGCCAGCAGAGCGGATGCATCATGCACAGCACCTCGATGGGTGAGCTCGCGGCGAGCATTGAGAAGGGTTCGTACAAGTAACGATCCAAGCGGATCTGTATCGACACGCCCGGAGACGGCGCTACGCTGCGACTGCATGATCCGTACGAAGTCATCCGATGAGAAGCCCTCGAGCCGAGATGGGTTGCGCTTGTATGTGACCCGCTTCTGGCCACGCGGGCATGGGCGTGAGGAATGCGATGCGTGGCTCCCGAACCTTGCGCCGAGTGAAAAGCTGCTGCGGCAGTTCCAGCATGGGGAGATTTCATGGGCTGCCTTCGCCCGAGCCTACAAAACGGAGATGACCAAAGGCTATGGTGATGAAGGCGCGAAAAATCCGCGCATGAAAAACGCCGGGCAGAAGCATGTGCTGAAGCTGGTAAAATTGCTCGCGGATCAGCAGACAGTGACACTCATCTGTTCCTGTGCTGCGAATGAGAAGCACTGCCACCGGCATCTGCTGCGTGCATTATTGGAGGCATGAACCAAACACACCGCCGTGGGACAGGAAATCGAGCGCAAATTCTTGGTGAGGTCGGACACGTGGCGCGAAGGCGCCGAGGGCACGCTGTATCGTCAGGGATATCTTGCGAAGGATGCGGAGCGCACCGTGCGTGTGCGAATCGCGGGGACCGCAGCCTATCTCACCATCAAGGGGCGAACCACGGGCACGAGCCGCGCGGAGTATGAATATGAGATTCCGCTGAAGGATGCGGAGGAACTGCTGGACATGTGCGAAGGGCCGCTGGTCGAGAAGACGCGCCACAAGATTCCACACGCGGGCCACACCTGGGAGGTGGACGTGTTTCACGGAGACAATGAGGGCCTTATCATGGCCGAGGTGGAAATCGATCGTGAAGATGCCGAGGTGGAACTGCCGGAGTGGGCCGGACAGGAAGTTTCCGATGATGCGAGATACTACAACTCCAGCCTTTCGAGGAAGCCGTTCAAGACATGGGCCAGCATGTGAGGTGGCCCGTGGTGAACGTTGCTCGACAAGGAGCGCGAGATGTCTACGATGTCTCCACAATGAAGATTGAAGGCATCAAAGGCTGTTACGAAAAGACGGGCGGGCTGTTCTATTTTCCCCGCATGTGCTCCAAGATCCGGCTGCACGCGGAAGACAAGCTTCCCGAAGGCCATCACGCCTACCTGGGAACGGGGTTTGACGGCCGCACCTGCCGTTATTTGAAAGTGAGCTACGAAGATGTGAAAAGCCAGGTGCTCGCGGGAAAGTCAGACGAAGAAGTGCTGGAGTGGTGCCAGACGAATGGACGCCGGCTCAATGACGAGGAGATTCTGTTCTTCAACAGCTTCATGAGCAAGCGCGGCTGGCGTGATGATGAAACGGATGAGTACATTCCGGAGTGCATCCGTGATTATGGCTTCGTGGATGACGGCACGCTGGTGACTGACTTTGATCTCATCGAGAAGGATGAAGGCCGCTGGTATCCCGACCAGTGGCGGGATGCGTGGAAGTGATCCAGAGGGCATCTCTCACACCAACGCTCCACTCACATGCGCACATTGTCGATCCTCCTCTGTCTCCTGCTCGTGGCCGTGCATGGCGGAAAAGCTACGGCTGCACCCAGGAAAGTCGTCGTCTTCGGTGACTCCATCACGCAGGGCAGTGCGATGCCCAAAGAGGACAAGCCCAAGGCGTGGGTGAACGTGGTGCAAGCAGACTCCGGAGGAAAGCTGGAGATGATCCATGAAGGCAAAGGAGGCCGGCCGACGGATTCCGTGAAGGAGTTTGAGGCCATGCTGCTGCGACAACCGAAGGCGGATATCCTGGTAATCGCGCTGGGCACGAATGATTCACGGGACATCACGGCGGGTTGCGTGCCCAAGGCCGTGGCGAACGTGAAGAGCATGGTGGAGAAGGGGCGCGCGGCGTATGGCGCGAAGCTGGCGGTCCTGCTGGTGGGACCTCCGAACATCCGCAAGGACGCGCTGGGGCCTACGAAACCCATCGCCAATGAGCGCGCCAGGAAGTTGGTGGAGCTGGGTGAAGCATTTGCAAAGCTCGCCAAGGATCAGGGCTGCGAGTTTGTCAGTCTCCATGGCGCAGTCCCCGAGAGTGCTCTGGCGAAGGATGGCGTTCACCCCGATGTAGAAGGCAATGCGGCCATCGCGAAAGTGATGGCGGAGAAGCTCATGGGGATGGTGAAGTGAGGCAAAAGTGGCTTAGCCCGCTGCCGCCTTGAGTGCTTCCAACTCCTCCCACCGGGTATACAGTAGCGCGACCCTCGCCTTGGCGGCGTCCAGTTCCGTGATGAGTGCCGGTGCTTCGGCGGAGCGCTTGACGTAGAAGCTGGGATCGTTCAGCGTCGCGTCCAATGCGTGCACCTTCTCTTCCGCGGCATGAATGGTTTCCTCGATGGACTCCAGCTCACGCGTCTCCTTGAAGCTCATCTTCCGGGGTTTCGCTGCTGCCTTCCCTGCGCCTGCGGGCGCCTGCTTGTCCGCACGAGCGGCTGCCTGGATGTAGGCCTTGTCGCGTTGTTCGCGTTCACGGCGCTTTTCAAGGTAGTAGCTGTAGTTGCCGACCTGCACATGCACGCCTGCGTCTTCGAAGGCGATGATCTGATCGCAGACGCGATCGAGGAAGTAACGATCATGGCTGACCACGATCGACGCCCCGTCGAAGTCGCTCAAGGCTTCTTCCAGGATGCGCAGGCTTTGCAGATCGAGATCGTTGGTGGGTTCATCCAGCACGATGATGTTGCCGCCGCGTTTCAGCACCTTGGCGAGCATGAGCCGGGCGCGTTCGCCCCCGGAGAGATGCTCGACCTTTTCGTTGATGCGGTCATCGGTGAAGAGGAAGCGGCGCAGGTAGCTGCGTGCGCCGAGCTTCTGGTTGCCGAAGAACACGGTTTCATCCTGATCCGCCACCTCCGCGAGGACGGTGCCAGTGCCATCGAGCTGCATGCGCGCCTGGTCGATGTAGTTGAAGGAGGCTCTCTTGCCAATGGTCACACTCCCTTCATCCGGTTGGCGGGTACCCATGCACAGGCGCAGCAGCGTGGTCTTTCCTGCGCCATTGCGACCGACAATGCCGGTGCACTGGCCGGGTTTCAGTGAAGCGGTAAGGTTGCGGAAGAGCCAGCGATCATGGCCCGTCTCATCGGTGACCTTCGCGCCCACACCCTCCAACTCCACGGCGACGTTTCCAATCTCCGCGGCGGGCGGCAGGAGCAGATCCATCTCGCGCTCCTCCGGCGGGGCCTGCAGGCCTTCAATCTGGTAGAACATGTCGAGCCGGTGGCGCGACTTGGTCCCGCGGGCCTTCACGCCGGAGCGCACCCACTCGAGTTCAGTGCGCAGGAAACGCTGACGACGACGCTCGGTCTGCTCAGCGATCGACTGCCGTGCGGCCTTGGATTCCAGGTACGCGGTATAGTTCCCATCATGCGAGTAGCAGCGGCCGTCCGCGAGCTCGAGGATGCGCGTGGCGATGACATCCAGGAAATAGCGATCATGCGTGACGAAGATCACCGCGCCGGGGAAGCCTCGCAGATACTCTTCCAGCCAGCGGATGGATTCGGAGTCGAGATGGTTGGTGGGCTCGTCCAGCAGCAGCAGTTCCGGCTGGGACACCAGCGCGCGGCAGAGTGCCACGCGCCGCTTTTCACCGCCGGAGAGAGGGCCCACCAGGGCGTCCAAGGGAGGCGCGGAGAGGGCGGTGGCGATGGACTTGATGCGTGAGTCGAGATTCCAGCCATCCGCCATTTCGATGTGGTGGAGCAGGTCAGCG
>JAEYUU010000050.1 GCA_023429545.1 Verrucomicrobiota bacterium | reverse complement strand
CTCCACGGGCTCCATGCGCAGCACACGCGACAGAAAGAAGCGGAACGGACACGCCAGATACGCGCGCAGATCCGATGGCGAGATCTTCTGTCCGCTCCAGGCTCTCAACTCCGGACGCAAACCAAAGGCCAGCGTGCGGGCTGGGCGCGGCTGGCCGCTACTCTCCTCCTCTTTTGGAAAGAGATGCCGCACGCGCGCGGGCAGTTCTGCATCGCTCGCATCCAGCAGCAGACGGGAGGGGCGCAAAGCATCGTTGTCCGCGCTCACCCTTCCAAGGATGACATGCAGTGAGCCGCGCTCCTCACGCTGCCTGGCCATGGCATGCAGCAGATAGGCATCACGCGCACGACGCGTGGCCTGGCAGGCCAGGCCCAGCTTCTCCCGCGCCGTGTCCGGAAGGAAAGGATCACCACCCGGATTGCCGGGCACGTGCTCATCATTGAAGCCGGTGATCACGAGTCCTGGTGCTGATTCCCAGGGCAGTTCCAGCCAACCATGGATGACGAGTTCCGCCTCGCCGCGCACATCGCTCATCTGCCCCTCTTCCAGGGCATCGAGCACGTGGCCGAGCAAATCCATCGCTGGAGCAGAGCCGCGCACCGCATCGACATCCGCCGCGAGACGGAGAACCTCACCAAAGATCTCGCCGAAGTGGCGATCCGATTCCTTGGCGGTGTCGAATGTCCGCTCGCCATACAGCCACAGCAGGAAGTCGCGCATGGCCGCGACACACGAGACGGAGCCCCAAATCTCCGCGCCTTTCATGGCGGCAACGAGCGCCCCATGCAAAGCGGCATATTCCTCCTTGCCAGCAGACAGCTTCACTGCGTCGTCGATGGTCGGCGGGAGATGCACCGCGTGAAAGTCATCCAGCTCAATGAGCACCTGCGTGGACTTCGCGTTGGCGTCCCGGCTGATGGCCCGCAGCGCATCATTCATGCGGAGAAAGGGAAGCCATGAGCGCCAGGATGCCGAGGTGGCAGCCTTCCACCCGGCGCGCAGCACCTGAGTGATGATGTGCTGCCGTGCGGAGCGACCTGCGGGGTTGTACACCCGCGCGCCCTCGGCAGAAAGCGTACCCTCCAGAGTGCTGGCAAGCGCCGGGTCACAGGTACCAATCGCCACCGGCATGCATGCGGATGCCATGTCAGTCAAAAGATGCACGGCCAGACGTGCCTGTTCCTCCGGCCCGGGCACACATCGCATCCGTGCGTGAGGCACCGGGCAGTGCAGTTCGGCTTCATCCCCCCACGCCTCTGGCAAGGGCACACCCAGCCCACTGAAGCACTGCCGCTTGCTCTCCGGCGCATGGACGAAAACGTGCTTCTCAATGGGCTCTGGCACCCCCCCCAGCCATTGCAGAAAGAGGGGCGGCGCATCCGCCACGGCGCACACCAGCACCCGGCGTACGCCCTCAGGTAGCACAGGCTGACGCGCCGCCCGTCTCTTGAATTCCTGGGCATCTTCCAGATCCCATTCCTTGAGCCGCTGGAGATACGCCTCCTCAAGCACGACAAGATGCTGCCAGCGCTCCGCGGAATCCATGCCGGACAGCACTCGCGCCGCGGAGGCCATGGTGTGCCCACCTGCACCCAGCGCATGCCGGGTTTTCCGGAGTGTCTCCGCCACGGAAGATGCCCAAGCAAGGTCCCGCGCCTCCGGTAGCGAGGGGAACAGCGCCCGCATTTTCTCCACTGGGGCATGCATCAGCACCTGGGTCCACGCCATCCTCTCCTGAAGGATCGGAGCAAGGGCATGCTGCTGCTCCGCCAGTGGATTCAGCGCACTTGAGGGATGCCAGACATGCGGCGCCATCACCGCGCTTCCACGCACCGCCGCAGCTTCAGCCAGTGCCTGCCGCAGCCGGCGCACCGCCTCCGCCGTGGGGCACACAATGATCGCATCGCTGAGATCCAGCGCCCCCGTCTCCCAGCCGCGTGTCAATTCCTCCACGGCATGATCCAGCACGGGGCGATCCCAGTCCCAGAAGTGTAGAGTGACGGCGGACATCGTGGCGTGGCGAATCCGTGACTTAAGCACGGACCACAGCAAAACCAAGAGCCTGCACGCGCCTCATCGAGGAGCAGCCACCCGCTCCTGCCCCAGCGCCTTCACCACCGACTGCGCAATCTCCTCCGGCGTGCCCGAGATATCGACCACGATGGCCTCTCCCGCACCTGGCTCCTCCAGCGCGGCAAATTGCGAATCCAGCAGCGCCGGCTGGAAGAAGTGGCCCTTCCGGGCATTCAGGCGGGAGGCAATCAGTTCCTTGGAGCCACGCAGATACACGAACTGGAGTTTCCCGGTCGAATCCTCCCCGCGCAGCACCTCACGGTAGGCACGCTTCAGCGCGGAGCACGCCAGCACATGCCATGGCGTCTGCGCACGCATCTCCACGATGCGTTCCCGCAGAATCTGCAGCCATGGCCAGCGGTCCTCGTCCGTCAAAGGAATGCGCGCGGACATCTTCGCCTTGTTGGCGGGAGGATGAAAATCATCGCCATCATCGAATTTTCCTCCCAACGCCTCTGCCAGCATGGAGCCGATCAGGCTTTTGCCGCAACCGCTCACGCCCATGATGATGAGCGTACGGGAAGATGGATTCACAGGATCAGTCATGCCAGGCATCTGATGAAGTCGGAAATGGACGGAAGAAGACCAGGTGCCCTTAATCAGAATCACCTGATACCATCTCAAGGAAGAGTTCTTCAAGTCTCTTGCCGTTGCTGGCGCGCGTTTTTTGCAGCTCGTCCATGGTGCCCAGGGCAATCAGTTTCCCCCTGTGCAGGATGCCGATGCGATCAGCGAGTTCTTCCGCGATGTTGAGCAGGTGGGTGGACATCAGGATCGTCATGCCGTTACGGCTGCGTTCCTTGAGTTCCTGTTTTACCACCCGGGCGTGGATGGGATCGAGGCCCACCATCGGTTCGTCGATGACAAACACCTTCGGATCGTGAAGAAGGGCGCTGGTGATCGCCAGACGCTGCCGCGTGCCGTGGCTCAGGTTTTCAATGCGCTGGTGTGCGTAGCTGTCGAGGTGGAATTTCTTGAACAGTTCCGCCGCGCGCTGCTCCGCCACTCCCTCGTCCATCTCGAAAATGTCAGCGATGAATCGCATGAACTCAACCGGGGTCAGCTTCTCATAGAACACCGCCACATCCGGTACATACCCGAGCACTGCCTTGGCTTTCAGCGGTTCCTTCTGCACATCGTAGCCGCACAGCTTCACAGAGCCTCGAACCGGACGCATCAGGCCCGTGAGCAGCTTGATCGCGGTGGTCTTGCCGGCTCCGTTTGGTCCCAGGAATGCGAAGAACTCCCCTTGCGGGATGTTGAGCGTAAGACCGTCGAGCGCCCGCAGGCTGCCGTAGTCCATGGTCAGGTCATTAATCTCAATCATGCTCGAAAACTTGGGGGGCTGAAACTGCGACCAGTCGGCAGCAGAGCGCCTCCCGCAAGCTCATTCCTCCTCTTCCTCGCCATAATCGGGCGCGAGACCATAAATGACCTGCTCCATGAGGCGATATCCCTCGGGCAGAGTCACCAGGGCGAGCTCGCCTGCCTCGGTGAAAAATGCCTTCAGACGCCAGCGGTCCACGGCGCCGATTTCCAAGGTGTACCCATGGCGTTTCTGGCCACCGATGTTC
Organism: Verrucomicrobiota bacterium; assembly: GCA_023429545.1. Classification (GTDB taxonomy): domain Bacteria; phylum Verrucomicrobiota; class Verrucomicrobiia; order Verrucomicrobiales; family Verrucomicrobiaceae; genus Roseimicrobium. The sequence continues at coordinate 577 of JAEYUU010000050.1, read as the reverse complement.
ATGGTGCCCTCACGTGTGCTCATATGGACCTGCTCCGCTGCCGCGCTGCCGGTAGAGTCAGGCGATTGGCCAGGGAGTGCCATCCCACCCCCCATCACCTGCTCCAGGAGGGTCTGCAGCATCTGGGATTGCGCCATGGTCTCCCCTCCCTGGGTAAGCCAGATCTTGGGTGCGCGGTCCCCGGTCCTCCAGAGAAACTCTGCAGTGAAGCCAGACTCATCCATGAGAATGTGTCCTTTCAGGAACTCGAACTCCTCCATGCGCTTCAGCCTTGCCTCCAGGCGCCAGTGGACGGCTTCCCCCACACTCTTGAGCATGCCCTTTTCCAGAACGCCGGACATCCGCAGCACGTGCCCTGACGGCTCCCTGCCTCTTGCGTCAATGTGCCGTATGGGCCTGGTATCGATGGAGGCGTGTCCGATCTTTTTGTCGTAGTGGTACACATGCATCGTGTTGTTCTTGCTGCCCTGCTCCAAGAACAGCTTCATCACCACGCGCGGCGGCACCTCTGCAAATTGGGATCCTTCCGGGAAATAGGTGTACCGCACCAGCAGCACCGTCATCACCAGCCAGAAGG
>JAEYUU010000748.1 GCA_023429545.1 Verrucomicrobiota bacterium | reverse complement strand
TCCTGTCCCTCATCGCCGCGAACAAGGCCGGGATCGCGCTAGACTACAACCGCGCCTGTGCCATCGACCTCGCTGTCAAAGGCACCAGCAAGACCGTCATCGAGGCGGTGCGCACCAGCATCAATCCCAAAGTGATCGACTGCCCCAGCGCCGAGATGGGCAAGGGTGGCAAGATTGACGCGGTGGCGCGCGACGGCATCTCGTTGCGTGTCCGCGCGCGTGTGACGGTGCGCACCAACCTCGACCGTTTCATCGGCGGCGCCACCGAGGAGACCGTGATTGCCCGTGTGGGTGAGGGCATCGTCACCTGCATCGGCTCCAGCACGAGCTACAAGGATGTGCTGGAGAATCCGGACAACATTTCAAAAGTCGTGCTGCAGAAGGGCGTGGACGTTGGCACTGCCTTCGAAATCATCTCCATCGATATTGCGGATGTGGACGTCGGTGAAAACGTCGGCGCCAAGCTCCAGGCCGATCAGGCGGAGACGGACAAGAAGATTGCCCAGGCGAATGCTGAAGTGCGCCGCGCCGCCGCTGTGGCGGTGGAGCAGGAAATGTCCGCCAAGACCCAGGACATGCGCGCACGCGTCGTGGAAGCCGAGGCGCAGGTGCCCATGGCCATTGCCGAAGCCTTCCGCAATGGAAACCTCGGCATCATGGACTACGCCCGCTACCGGAACATTTCCGCCGACACCGAAATGTGGCAGAGCATCGCCGGCGAGACTCCTGCCCAGCATGAGAAGAAGTAGCATCCGCATCGCGCCGGAATGCAGAAAACCTCCTTCGAAGCGCTGAACCCCTGTTCCCAATGTATCCTGAACTGACACTGACCCCCATCCTCGCTGAAGTGGACTTCAGCCAGGTGATCGTGGTCATTGTCTTTCTGGTCGTCGGCTTTCTCAACTGGCTGATCAACTTGTGGAAACAGAAACAGGAGGCCGCCGAGCGAGCCCGTCAGCTCCCAACCCAGGAGGAACTGGATTCCCGCCGTCACGCATGGGATGACCAGACCAGAAACGTCGAACCGCAGGAAGACAGACTCCCGGAAGGCTCGCCCACCCCGAGCTCTGGAGGAGGTTCACTCAAGGAACTTTTCGAAGAGCTGAAACGAGCCGCTCGGGAGGCCCAGGCACCCCCTTCTCCCCCGCCGATGCATGCGCCACGGCCTGTATTGCCACCTCTGCCCGCGCACCGAGCTCACCCCAAGCCTGCGCCACCGCTTCCAGCATTTGTGCCCGCTCATGAGAGGAGCCTGATCAATGCACCCACAGATGCCCCGCTGCATTCCCATACAGGATCAGCCGATCAGGCATTCCACGCCTACGACACCAAGCTGGAACGGCGGAAGGGGGCTCATCCTTTGACGAGCCTGCTTCACACCTCCGTCGGCTACCAGCAGGCCTTCATCCTCAAGGAGATTCTGGACACTCCCAGAGGCATCCGCAATACCCCTTGGGACAACGACCCGTATTGAGCCTGGAAGTTTGTCTCGCACGGCAATTTCGTTTCCGGTAGACTGGTGGCATGAAGTCTGCCATGCCCCGCAGCCAAGGCCTCCGCTGGCTGCCCTTCACTGCCGCCCTGCTCCTCATCGGCGCAGTCACACTTCCCGCGCAGGTCGTTCCGGCAACACCGAAAAAATTCACCAAACGCGGTCTCGGCGGTGGCGGTGCGAGCATCAATCCTGGTGGTACCACGGTGGCTCCCCAGGCGCCCGTGGTGCGTACCACGACTTACATGACGCTGTCCGACACCCGGCAGTGGACCAGCTCCGACGGCAAGCCCCTTCTCGCCAAGCTCGTCGCCTTTGAAGACGTAACCGTCGAAACCCGGGGGAATTCCCCACAAGCCACGGCTCCTCCGCCGCTACCCGCCAGCCTCACCGTGGTGCGTGATGGCAAAGCCCGGCTGCTCTCAGGACAGACCCCCTATGAAGTGCCTTTGGATCGCCTTTCCCAAGCGGACAGGGATTTCATCGAGAACATCCGTGCCGCCATGATGCAGAAAGCCGCGGCAGCTCCCGCGGCACCGGCAAAGAAGTGAACTGATGTTCCTTTGCAAAGGCACTTGCAACGCCTGAGCGACTCGTTTACTCGTCTTCTCTGCTTCGCAGAAAGAGTAGGCCGGCGTGGTGAAATTGGTAGACGCGCTAGACTCAAAATCTTGTGTCCGAAAGGACGTGTCGGTTCGAGTCCGACCGCCGGTACTTCCTCAATAGTGAAATCTGAGGGCTCTTTTCACGAACTCACAACGGTGGCGACGCCCCACCTTCCAATTGGGGGGCTCCGAATCCAGCCCGCGGTCGATCGCTCGATTGCTCAAACGATGTCTTGCTGATTCAGTGTGCGGTCGGCATGGCTGATCCACGAGACACCGCGGTCACCTTCTGGCGTGAATGTTCTGAGCTTGCAGCGCAGTCGGGCCACAAGAATCCCTGGGTCTCTCGCATCGTTGATCGATGAATGAGGAGTGCACCCGACACGACTCGAACGTGTAACCTTCTGATCCGTAGTCAGAACACGGCCATTCTGTAATCCTTTGACTTTGTACCACATCCGACCCGAAGACGAGTTCTATTGAGGCACGGTGACGTGTCTCACGCCCTCAGCATTCTAGCTACAAGTGGCAAAGCCCCTCCGGGTGACGACCATCCCAGCACACGCCATGGACGCTGAAACTCCAGCGGCAGCAATAAACAGAGGCGGCAAGTCCATCCGTATGTCAATTATCCCCTGCCCGCTCAAGTAAGCCGGCATTGTCCAAGCAGTCGTCATGGAACTCATTCCCCACGACAGCGAGCAGATGAGCCAGCACTACCACACCCGGGTTCGGTCGGAAAGCACTGGAGGAAGCTGCGGAGTCGTTTGAGTAGTATCCATGGGCGAACGTATGCCTCGTCTAGGTTTTGCGAACGTCAGTCGAGGTAGATTCGGACCGCTAAAAAACTGTTGCACAAAACCCATACGAGCGCATTTTTGTCGGACATAGGTGCTCCATTCGCACCAGCAGGCCCGCCAGCTTTCCTTTGAGCGAGTCTGCTTCGCATGTTGTTTCAACCTCTGCGTAAACGCGAGCTCCCGGACCTAGCCTAAGCCGGGGGCACCGCAATGATGCCGGGCCAAGAAAAGTCATGGCTATCATCAAAGGAAGAACTTGAACTTAAACAAATCTGAATTTTCGGACGCATTAGAAGCTAAAGCATCCACTCACTGTCCTCCATCTGGGCTTTCGAGCTCGGAGACCCTCGTCCCACCCTGCACTTCCAATGGCTTTAAGCCCTCTTTGAAGAACAAGAGGGTAGTGAGCCAATCTTGTGCTTCCAACCCCTCCGGTGCGATGCCGGTCAGTGGAGTTGGCGCACAGTCAGCCACTCCGGAGACCAATGGTCTATCTGTCCGCTCGATATCAGAACTCCTCGAGATGAAATTCTCCGAGGAGGATCTGTACGTGGGCGACGGCATATTGGCCAAATCTCAGGAAACCGCTTTGGTAGGCCCCCCGGGAATTGGGAAGTCTCGATTCTTGGTCCAGCTAGCGGCAGCCTCAGTACTGGGTAAGAACTTCCTTGGTCTACCGGTCCGTAGTCGCGCGCTTACCTGGTTGTTCCTACAGGCTGAAAATGGCCCAAGGCGGTTGGCCCAAGACATTGCCACCTTGAAAAGCTCCCACTCGGTAGAGGAGCTTGCACAACTGCAAAAACACCTTCACTTCCACAACCTGGAAAGGGAGGAAGACTTCATGCTCAACCTCGACGATCATGAGAATCGCTCTCGGATCGCCGCGACCATTCGCGAATACAACCCCGATGTCGTCGTTTACGACCCCATCAATGCCTTCGCCCGCAGTAGCCTCAACAGCGATGCTTGTATGCTTCAGACTTGCCGCCACATGACCTCGCTTGCCCGGCTGGACCGGCCAGACGCGGCGGTCGTGTACGTGCACCATGCCACCTCTGGATACGATGGCCTAAAAAAGGCCGTGGGTCCCGATCGGGGGGCCTATGCTCGCGGCTCTAAGGCACTCCATGCTCGTGTGCGAGCTCAGATCAACCTTGCTCAGGGAGATCCCGCGGACAACAGCAAGATCCTAATCGCATGTGGGAAAAACTCGAACGGCGAAGAGTTCAAGCCCATCGGCGCGGTTCTGAACCGAAACAGCCTGACCTATGAGTTAGATCCGCAATTCAGTCTGGGTGATTGGATGGCCGCTATGACCGGGAAGACCGCGACCTGTCGTCGAAAGGTGAGCTCTGCAGAGGTGGCTGAATATGTGAAGGACTTACCAATGAAAAGGAATCAGCTGGTCAAGGCGATCCAAGACGACCACGGCTGCTCTAAGGCTGCCGCGTATGGTTACGTACAATTGGCTGAGTCGAGCACCATCAGACTGAACAACCGGAAACAATACGTTGCGGTGGCTTCCACCAAGAAGACTACCTAAAAAACGGCTTTCAAAGTCTGGAAACTTGGAAGTTGGAAACTTGGAAAAATTGGTTGTTCCCTGGCGCAAACACGGCGCTGGGGAACAACCTTCGCTGGCACCCAATCTTTCGTCTAAAGCCCCTCCTAGGCGGGGTGTCGACTTCGACGGAAGAACGGCGCGAGATTCATGCGGCAGATGCCATGAGCGACTTGGCAAAGCCAGGATGCAACAACTCACCAAGCATCTTGAAAACCTCTAAGAAAAGCGAGTCCAGGTCGTTGTAGTAGTGAGGTGTCATTTTCCACCCTCACCCTGCACGCCTAATTCGCGTGCCTCCCCTCTCTGGAGATCCGAAAAACACGGTCTGGAGAGCCACGGAGCCTTTCATCAGCCACCGACATCTGGCTGTCTCTGATGCCTACTGCAGGAAAAGCGTGCCTGCATGCAACGGGCTTCCTACAGCGCGAAAAAATAATTCAGCACAAATGAGACAAGTTAAAATTACGAACCCAAAGCACCTGACGATCTTTGCCGAAGCGCACGCCAAGCTGCCCGACGACGTTTACCAGTTTTTCGTGCGATGCTACAGCTCTGCCTCTGACGAGCAGTTGCCTGATTTGCTAGATGCAGAAATCGAAGTGATAAAATTCTTCATTGCGGCCGATGGGGATCTGGATGCCGCATGGCGAACCTACCAACATGAAAGCCGCTGCAGCCTGGAAAATGATGGGCTCAACCCCATCTTCAGGATGTACAAGAAAGAAGTTTTTGAACTCCGACAAGGTGGCCCCACCGCGCTTGCGGGTGTATCCGCCGCCGAACCGAGCGACCCATCATTCAAGCTGAACATACTTCAAGCTAGCGACCTCAACCACTATGACCCCAGCTTGTACATGGACAATGAACTTGCCGACCAGGCGCTCGATAGATTACCATGCTGGCTGTATGACCTATTGATGCCGCAGTACTACGCCGTGCAAGAAGCATTCTGCAGCATGACGGGGGTGATTGAGTACCTGGTGCAAGCTGGCGGAGATCCAAAAGCCGCCATCGCTGCAGTAGAGGCCGTCAACGCAAAGTCCGGCGGAGACAAGAACCTTCCCACCGGCAAGATACTGTTCCTGTTGCGTTCCCTTGCGGCGACTGTTGAATCTGAAGCCGACCGTCAGTAAAGGCGTTAGAGTTCCGATTGCCCAGATCAGTTTGGGGCACCGAAATCCCGCCCAAGGAATCTGTTCCTAGA
>JAEYUU010000721.1 GCA_023429545.1 Verrucomicrobiota bacterium | reverse complement strand
GGCGGCATCCCCAGTGGAATCTGCTCACCACCATGTAGAGGACGAATCTGAAAAATGCATAGGTGGCCACAGACCCCAGCACGCTGGCAAAGAGATTGACGCATCCAAGCAGGATCTGGCGGCGGTTGTATGACTGGATCATCACCAAAGGAAGCAACTAATCCTACGACGGCCCGCCCTTCGGCGCAGGCACCGGCTTGGCGGCGGAGGTGTCAGACTTGGCCATACCCACGGCTTCGGTTTTGCCGTCGATGACCGGATCCACCCGCGCCCCATCGGCCGGGAACGGAATGGGAGTAATGCAAAGCACCTCGCCTTCCTTGGGCGACTTGGGGGCATTGGCGGCAATCACAATTTGTTCCTCATCGCTCACCAGAGGGTCCACGGTCATGCGGCGCAGCGTGTTCTTCGCGGAGATGAGGATGATTTCATTCCCTGCGCGCACGGCACTGCGTGGGATCACATACACATCCTTCAGCATCTCTCCGATGATCTCCGCCTCCACGAACTGGCCCACCTTGAGCGGGGGGAGTCCGTCTCTGCGCTTCGCATACGGATCATCCACCTGGGCCACGGCAATGACCTGGCGCGTGCTGGCATACATCGCGCCCTCCACCCGGACAATGCGGCCCGGCCACGTGGCGAGCTTGCCATTCATCACGGCTTTGAGTTTCACCTCGGCAGCGGCGGGAATGACGGCTGAGGAATCGCCCCGGTAGTTCTCCGGCAATGCGAGGAACCGCATCCCGCGCTCGGGCAGCGGCAGACGGATCTCCACGTAGTCCACGGCAAACACCTTCGCGAGCTGCGTGCCGGTGGTGACCAACTGGCCCACATCGACGAGTTGCTCCAGTACCTGACCGGCAAATGGTGCGCGAATGGAGGTGCGTTCCAGGTCACGCTCGGCCTTGAGCACCTGCGCCTTGGCGGAGGCGACATCCGCCTGCGCCTTGGCCACCTGCGGCTTGCGCAGTGCCAGGGCATTGGGTTCCCCGGTGCGACCGAGCGCCTTCCAGTTTTCCAACGCCTGCTCTGCCTTGGCCAGTTCTTCAGCGAGCAGGGATTCCGCCTGCGCCACCATGGCCAGTGCCACGACTGCGGCAGTCTCGTAGTCCACGGGATCGAGCTTCATCAGCACCTCGCCCTTCTCGAAGAATCCGCCCGGTTTGAAGTTGGGACTGGTCTCCACGATCTTGGCCGACACTTCCGGCAACAAGGTAGTCTGGGTGCGTGGCTGGACCATTCCCTGGGAAGTCACCACAACGGGGAACGATGTCTTCTTCAGCCGCGTGCCCTCCACCTGGACCAGCACGGGGCGCACCTCCTGCATCTTGGTCTCGGGCCGGTTCACGAGCAGCCACCAGGTAGCCGCGCCGCAAGCGGCCAGGATCAACAGGGGAATGATGATGCGCAGAAAGCGGATCATGCAGGTGGGTGAGCGCGGGTGAACAGGGCATCCCAACGTCTCACAAGTTGATGCTCCATGCGAGGGAAATTGGACACAGGAAAGAACCGGCCCAACGACGAAGAGTTGCCTCAAAACTCGCCGCCCAGCGCGAGATGCAGGTTCGCGCGATTGGTCAGGCGCTGCGCCTTCACCGCCGCCAGGGAACTGCGGGCGTCAAACGCACGCCGCTGCGCATCGAGCAGAGTGAGGATGTCGACCAGGCCACGCTCATACTGACCGGCGGCTAGTTGCACGGAGCGGGTCGCTTCCACGGCGGCGCGCTCCAGCGCAGACTCCTGATCCCGAAGGAATGCCTCTGCGGCGAGGGCGGTCTCCACCTCCTTGAAGGCGGTGCTGGCCGTGCTCGCATACTGGGCCAGCGCTTCCTCATACCGGGCGCGAGCGAGATCCACGTTTGCCTTGATGCGCCCCCCCTGGAAGATTTGCTGGGCCACGTTCCCCGCGACGCTCCACACCACCGAGCCCTGATCAATCAGGAAGCTGAGGTCCTCGGTGCTCAGTCCGGTGCCGCCAGTGAGGTTGAAGCTCGGGAGAAACGCCTTCTTCGCGGCACTCTCCTCTCGCAGGGAGGACTCCAGCCGGCGCTCGGCAGCGCGGATGTCCGGACGGCGCAGGAGCATTTCCGAGGGGAGCCCGGCAGGCACGTTTCGCTTCAACTCGGGAAGGCTGGACAGTCCCGGTTCCTTCCCCGCAGGATAGGCTCCGAGGAGCAACTCGAGCGTGCGGCGCGCATCATCCGAAAACCGTTTGCGCGATGCGAGGGTCTCCTCGGCCCGGGCAAGGTCGGCCCGGCTCAAGCTGACATCCAAGGCCGCGCGATCCGAGTCAAGCCCCCGCTCGAGCGTGCGCTCCACGATCTGCAGGTGGGTGCTGCGGGTCTTCACATTCTCCTCCGAGAGGCGCACCTGCTCGGTGGACTCCACCAGGATCAGCGCGGACTTCACGACATTGGCCGCCAATGAAAGCCGGGCGGCATGGAGATCCTCTGCCGCAGCCTCCGCATCGGCCACGGCTGCGCCACGCTGATCCTTGATACGCCCCCAGAAATCCACTTCCCAGTTCACATCCAGGCCCAGCTCGAAGCGATTGCTCCTCTGCCCCACCCCCACGAACCGCTGCCCGCTGGCGCTCTGGCTACGCCTCCCGCTGAAGTCTGCCGCTACTTGCGGCCACAGATCCGCGCCTGCCATGCGCACCTGCGCGCGCGCCTGGGAGACGCGGGTGGCCGTGACGCGCAAATCCGGGTTCCGGGCGATGGCTTCCTGCACCAGGCGAGTCAGCTCGCCGTTGCCAAAATCACCGAGCCAGCCGGTCGCGGCCTTGGTGGAAATCTTGGGCGCTGCGGTCCACTTCGCGGGAGCGATCTTCCCCACCTCCACCACGTCGCCTTCCTTGCGCGCGGAGCCCCATGTCTGCCGGATGGCACAGCCACTGACGCAGAGTGCCAACAAGCCAGCACCGCAAAGCTGAACCATGCTCGGGATCGAAAACACTGGCTGCAAAGAGCGCGGCATCGGCTAGGGCTTTTTCACCTCGGGATCATTGAAGTAGTTGCCCTCGATACGGCTGACGTGCTGCACGTCGTAGCCGCTGGCGGTCTTGGTCAGCTTGTACTGATGCCTCTCGTATTCCGTCTTGTACGCCCAGCCCGCGATGACGTGGAAGGAGTCGCCGCCGGCGCGCTTGATTTCCGATATCTGAATCGTCACCGGCGCGAGCCCGCTGCGCGGATCGATGATGGTCTGGTCCGGGTCACGCATGGTGAGCACATCCCCGCTGATGAAGGTGAGATTCAGATCGTTCATGCGCTTCACGAAATCCGTGCTGGTGCTCTTGAGATGCACGCCCTTCACCACGGTATAGACCTTCGGAATCTCAGGATGCACCGGTGGCAGGGTCTTGATCACATGGCGGACGACGGCCTCACCCTCGGGTCCTTCATATTCGTCCAGCGACAATTTCCCCGGCTCGCTGGAATCGCAGGATGCCAGGAAGGCGGCAATGAACAGAAGGCAGATGGCGCGGAACGTACGGGGCATGAAGGCTGGGATGTTCCATGGTGAGCAGCCAATCCGCAAGCGTCAACGGCGCAGACAGCCCAGTTCACGAAGAATCGCGCTGCGCCATGAGCACCGCGACAGGCAGCTCGGAGAAGAGCCCGGATAGCGGTGCGGCCTGCATCCCGGGAAAAGTTCTCCCCGTGAAGACATCCTTCCACGCTCCGCCCGCCGGTCCTGGCAAACTCAACGTGGCATCCTTCCAGCACTCACCCACAGGGGGGAAACCCAAAGATCGGGTGAGGCGTGGCACGGCCACAACCATGCTGGCGGCGCCACAGGTCCACTGGAAGGCAAGGCACTTGTCCGCGAGCTGGCCTTCCGCGGAGAGCGCCTCATAGTTGCCTGAGGCAAAAAGCTCCGGCTGGCTCCGGCGCATCTGCAGGAGCTGGCTGATGAGGAAGATCTTGATGCGGCCATCCCTCCAATTCACCAGCAGTTCTCCCGGCGTTCCGAGGGAGGCAAGCGCCTGCCGGCAGGCAGTGTAGTCCACAGGTCGGCGGTTGTCTGGATCCACGAGACTGAAGTCCCACAGCTCCGTGCCTTGATAAAAGTCCGGCACCCCGGGCACAGTGAGCTTCAGCACGGTCTGCGCCATGGCGTTGAC
>JAEYUU010000701.1 GCA_023429545.1 Verrucomicrobiota bacterium | reverse complement strand
TCTCGTGGGCTGGGAGATGTGTATAATACACAGCAATGGGCTCCCCAACAACAAGGAAATCGACGCGGCGCTGGAAAGCATGGCCGGGATGGATGCCGAGCACAAGGCGCTGAGCGCCGAGTGGGCCGCCACCGAGGTGAAGAACGCCCCGGCTATCGCGAAGGCGGAACAGGAACGCGGCGCGAAGATTGCCGCCTCCCAGAAGGAGCTCGATGACTACAAGGTCAAGGTGGCGCCGGAGAACAAAAAGAAGGCAGACGTCCGACTGGCCGCCATCGCCAAGGCAGAGGCCGGGGTGAAGACCGCCGCGACCGCCCTGCCCGCGCAGCAGGAAAGGTGGGAGCCCTATGTGGATGTGAGTACCGAGTGGATCCCGCTCGAACTGGAGGTGGCCCGCGCGGATGGTGTGGCGAAGCTGGAGAAGCAACCTGACGGTTCCCTTCTGGCCACCGCCCTTCCCGAAGCCCAGCAGAAGAACGGCCTCTACGAGGTGCGCGCCAAGACCCAGCTCACGGGCATCACCGCCTTCAAGCTGGAACTGCTGCCACATGACAGCCTGCCGAACAACGGCCCGGGCCTCGCGCCCGATGGCAACTTCGTCCTCAGCGAGTTCACCGTGCAGCAGACCGCCATCGACAAAAAGCGACCCAAACGTCGCGAAGGTGCGCTCACCCTCAGGAATCCAAAGGCGGACTTTGTGCAGAAGGATTTCGCCCCCAGCCTGATTCTCAAGACCGGCAATCGGGACAAGGGCTGGGCCGTCTCCCCTGACACCGGCTACCGCCATGAACTCACCCTTGAGCTGAAGGACCCTGCCGGCCAGGAGGGTGGATCGATGTTCACTTTCAATCTTGTGCAGAACTTCCAGAACAGCGGCAAGTACCTGATCGGGCGCTTCCGCATCCTGGCGACCACGAGCAAGAATGTGCGCTTCGGTGCTTCGCAGGCGATCATCGCAGCCCTGAATGTCCCCGCTGAAAAGCGCACGAAGGAGCAGAAGGAACTGATGGCGGCAGAATTCGCGAACCAGTTCCGCGCGTATCAGGACACGAAGAAGCTGCTGGCGGTGGCGAAGAAGCCGCTGCCCGTGGATGCAAACCTGGTGGCACTGGAGAAGAAGCTCACAGAATCGCAGCTTCCCATCATCCTCGACCAGAGGCTGGTGCAGCTCCGCCGTGACGCCGAACTCAGCAAGACCCAGATCGCCAACCGCCGCCTCACCGCAGCGCAGGACCTGACGTGGGCGCTCATCAACTCACCTGCGTTCTTGTTCAATTACTAGATATCGATTAAACTCAACACGAAATAATCCAGGAGGACACCAGCTCATGTTCAGACTACCCGGACACTTAGGTAAAGACCTGTGCGATTCGCATCTCGGCAGCACGCGGCGTGACTTCCTGCGCGTCGGCGGCGCAGGCATGATCGGCCTCACCTTGAACAATATCTTCCGCGCGCAGGCGGCGGCGGCTGGCAGCAGTGCCGCTGGCTCCCCTGGCTGGGGCAAGGCGAAGAACATGGTGATGATCTACCTGCAAGGTGGACCGAGCCACCTGGACTTGTGGGACCCCAAGGAAAACGTGCCGGACAAGGTGCGCAGCGCCTTCAAGACCATTCCCACAAAGGTCCCGGGCCATCACTTCACGGAGATCCTGCCCAAGCTCGCGAAGGTGAACGACAAGTTCACCATGATCAATTCGATGAGCTATACGCCGAACGGGCTCTTCAACCACACGGCGGCCATCTACCAGATCATGACCGGATACACCACGGACAAGGTGTCTCCCTCCGGCCAGCTCGAGCCGCCGAACGCGAAGGATTATCCGAACTTCGGCTCGAACATCATCCGCCTGCGTCCCATGGACGAGCCGATGCTGCCCTTCGTGATGCTGCCGCGTCCGCTGCAGGAGTCGAACGTCATTGGCAAAGGCGGCACCGCCGGATTCCTGGGCAAGAGCTTCGACCCGTACACGCTCTACCCCGATGGCGACGACATGGATATGGACAAAATGAGCCGCATCAAGATTGATGACCTGCAGCTCCGTCCCGACCTCTTCTCCGTGCGCCTCCAGCGCCGCGCCAAGCTGCGCAACCTCATCAACGACCAGATGCCCGCCATCGAGGCTGCGGTGAAGGACATGAGCCTGGATGACTACTACAGCCGCGCGCTGAATCTTATCGCCAGCGGTCGTGCCCGCGATGCCTTTGCCTTGAGCCAGGAACCGGACGCCCTCCGGGATGCCTATGGGCGCAACACCTTTGGTCAGAGTCTGCTCCTGGCGCGCCGTCTGGTGGAAGCCGGCACCCGCGTGGTGGAGGTCATCTGGCCCAAGGTCGCCAACTCAGACAATCATTCCTGGGATCATCACGTGGGCCTCACGGATCGCATGAAGAACCGCTCCGGCCCGATGCTAGATGCTGGTCTGAGCGCCTTCATCGCGGACATGGACAGCCGTGGTCTGCTTGACGAAACGCTGGTGGTGGCCATCGGTGAATTCGGACGCAGCCCCGAGAAGGGCGTGAGCACCAGCGGCAACGGCAACAGCGCCGACGGTCGCGACCACTGGCCCTACTGCTACACGAGCATCGTGGCCGGCGCCGGCATCAAACGTGGTTACATCCACGGCAAGTCGGACAAGACCGCCTCCGCACCCGCGGAGAACCCGGTGCACCCCGCCGAACTGCTGGCGACGATCTATCACTCCTTCGGCATCGATCCGGAAACCATTGTGCACAACCACCTGAACCAACCGCGCGAGCTGGTGAAGGCGAAGGCGGTGACGCAGTTGTTTGCGTAGGCAGACGGAACGGAAGGCAGACTTCACACGAAAAAGGCGGAGCGCGATGCTCCGCCTTTTTCGTGTAGTTGTAGAACGCGGCCCAGCGCTCGTGGGCTTCGTTTGTTATTACTACTGCGCTTCGCCCTTCTTCAATTCATCCAAGGTCCACAGCGCGGTGCGATCCTTGTGTTTGTTACGCACCGCTTGCACCTCGGCAGCAGAGACAGGGGATGCGCCCTGACCGTGGTCCCTGCGGATGTAGGTCAACACCTCGGCGATCTGCTGATCGTTCAAGCCACTCGGTGGCATGGGGATGGGAGTGGCGCGCCCGTACTCTTGACCTGCCACGGTGATGGGACCCATGAGACCATGCATGATCATTTTGATGAGCGCGTCCTTGTCGCCCGTGACCCACTCGCTGTTGCGCAACGGGGGGTAGATGCCGGGCAGGCCATTGCCATCAGGCTGATGGCAGTTCAGGCAGAGGGCGTCATAGATGATCTTGCCAGGATGCTCCTGCACCGGTGCTGCGTCCGCTATCTTGTGGACGAAGGCGATATGCGCCGCATTGCCACCAAACTTGAGCTTCTTCTCCGCCAGCGGTTTGCTCCACTGCGGCTTCAGCGCGCGGACACACTGCGCGAGTGAGTAGTCAATGAAGCGATCCCGTGGCGCATCCAGGGCGAGCGTGGCGACCTCTACGGCCTCGGGCTTCTCCACGTAGCTCACCGCCACGATGGCTTCCAGCCGCACGCGGGGGTTCTCATCACGCATGCATTTGGCGAGTTGACCCAGCGGATCGGGAAGGCGGTCCGCCCAGGCGCCCACCACCCGGGCGCCATAGGCGCGCACCCGGGCGTCTTTCGCGGCAAGGAGCTTGTCCAGCAGCTTGGGACGCACGGCTTCATGAGCCTGGTACACACCGATGACTTCAAGCAGAAGCCGCTCGTAACCTTCCCCTGTCACATCGAGTTTTTCCACCCAGGGATCGACCGCCATGGTCACCTGATCGTCTGGCATGCCAAAAAGCAGGCGCTTGGCCTGATACCGCGTCCAGCGTTCCGGAGAGCGGAGTTGTTCCAGCAGTTCCGGCGCCTTCATCGTCGCTAAATTGGGCTGCTTCACCGGTTCACGTCCCTTGAAGGTGATGCGCCAGATGCGGCCACGGGTGCGGTCGCGGCGAGGATCGGCATAGCTCGCCTGATAGTGACCGATGATGGGATTGTACCAGTCCGCGACGTAGATCGCCCCATCCGGACCCACGCTTACGTCCACCGGACGGAAGGCAGTGGACGTGGACTTGATGAGCTTGGGAAGCTGCTCGGTAACGAAGCCAGCCCCATCATCGATGAACTTGTGAAACTCCATCACATTGCCGAAGTAGCCGCCAATCACCGCGCAGCCCTGCACGTCATCCGGCAGCGCCTTGGTGCCGATGATGTCCAGCGCGGTGGTCTTGGGCGTGGTTTTGAAAAGGGACCCGATGCCGTGGTACTGGTCAGGCTCCTTGATGCGGATGGTGCCCGGCGTGGTGTAGTAGCCATCGGGACGGTCACCGGACTTGTGGAAGATCTGGTTGTAGTCATCGAAGGCGACGCCCCAGCAGTTGTGGCCCGCCTTGCCACCGTTGAAGAAGCCGTCCATGCGCAGCGTGCGCGGATTCAGCCGCCACACACCGGCCTTGTCGAGACGTGAGAGGCCCCACGGTGTCTCCACACGGGAGAAGGCGTGAAGGCCCTGTGTGAACCACAGGCTGCCATCCGGGCCATGCGTGATGGAGTTCACGAGCTGATGCGTGTCCCCCACCCCAAAACCCGAAAAGATCACGTTGCGCTGATCTGCCTTGCCATCGCCATCCGTGTCCTTCAAATGCACCAGCTCATCGAAGTCACAAACGTAGACCCCGCCCGCGCCGGGTTCGACTCCCTGCACCATGGTGAGGCCTTCGGCAAAGCGTGTGGTCTTGTCCACCTTGCCATCGTGATCGGTGTCTTCGCAGATGAGGATGAAGTCACCGGGCTTCGTCCCCGGCAGTACATGTGGATAGGTCGGTGAGCAGGCCACATAGAGGCGGCCCTTCTCATCCCACGACATCTGCGTGGGTTTCACGATGTCGTCTTTTTCTGAAGCGAAAAGGGAGGCTTCATAGCCTTCCATCATGGTGAAGGTGGCCTTTTCCGCGTCCGGTGAGAATTCGGGGCTGTCGGCGCCCGCCGTGAGCGTGGTTCCCTTCGGGCCGGATTCGTTCGGGACCTCGCCTTTCGCCAGTGACTGGATGCGCCCATCCATCGCCGCGATGAGGGGTTTGTGGTACTCGAAGCTCTCGCGCAGGGATGGCACATCGCCACCCGGCTTGCCGAAAAGCTGGGCCACGCGGTCACCATAGACAAAGGACCAGTTCGCCGGACGCCAGCAGTCAAAAAAAAGGCGGTTCTTCTCCACGATGGTCGTGCGCAGGGCGGCGTTGTCGGAGGAGGGCTTGTCACCAGCTCCGAGTTCCTTCGCGATCAACGAAGCCACCGTCTGCAGGCCGAGCTTGTTCAAATGGATGCCATTGTCCGTGAGCCTCGCCTTCGCAGCACGTGTGCTGAGTGGCGTGAAGAGATCCACAAACACCGCACCACGCTGCTTCGCAATGGCACGCACCGCATCCGCGTATGCCTTCACATCGGCATTGCGCAGGGTGAGGTCCGGCGCATTCGGGGCGGTGGGCTTCTCAAACGGCATGGGCGAGACCAGAACAAGACGCGGGGTGCGGGCGGCAAATTCGTCCAGCAGCTTGTGGTACGCGGCGGTGAAAGCGGGCACCTTGGCCGCGCCATCAAAGGCCTCGACCTGGCCGAACTGCGCGATCACCGTGGTGGCCCCGGCGGATTCCATCTGCGCGGTCCAGGAGCCGAAATTCAAGTCGCGCCACTGCTCATAGACCGTATCGCCTTCCCAGGCCATGGAACGGAACCGGGGCATCTTCGCGGCGAACGCGGACGCCAGCCAGCTCTCCAGTTCCGCGGCCTTCTGCTCGCGCACGAAGTTGGTCTGTCCGGTGAGCACCACGACTTCGTTGTCCTTCAGCTCAAACTGTCCGTCCTTGAAAGCCTCCGGCGGCGTGCCTGCCAGCGCCGGATCCCCGAAGCGCTGGAGAATCGCGGATTGCTCGGGCACTACATCACCCGCCAGTTCCTCGATCACGATGTTCCGGTAGGAGATGACCGCCCTGCACTTGCCGTGGATTTGCAGCGCGATGAGGCCCTCCTTCTCGATGCTGCCGTCCGGCTCCGAGTAGTCCACGGTCTGGCGGCCATTCACGATTAAAACGATGCGCGGCCCCTCGGCACGGATTTCGTACTTGTTCCACTCGCCGGGCTTCTCGAACTCGGCAATCTTGTCCTTGTCCCCCGTGGCCAGCATCTTCTTGCGGCGTGACTCGTCGTAGAGG
>JAEYUU010000636.1 GCA_023429545.1 Verrucomicrobiota bacterium | reverse complement strand
GAATGATCCCGGCACCATTCCCAATCTGCTACAGACCGGCAGCGGCTCCCCCACCGGCATCCTGATCAATGAAGGCGCTGTGCTGGGCAGGCAGTTCGCGGGCGAGCTGATTCATTGTGATGCCGGCCCGCGCACCGTGCGCGCATATCCCGTGAAGAAGTCCGGCGCCGGCTACACCGCGGAGATGGTGGACATCCTTACCACGGAAGACACTTGGTACCGCCCCTCGGATGTGTGCATCGCGCCGGATGGATCCCTGTTCGTGGCGGACTGGTATGATCCGGGCGTGGGCGGTCACAACATGGGCGACAACATCGCGGACAAGATCCGCGGCCGCATCTACCGCGTGGCCCCGGAGGGTCTGGCTTGGAAGGCTGCGGCGCCGGACTTCAACAGCGTGGCAGGTTGCATTGAGGCGCTCAAGTCACCGAACAACAGCACGCGTTACGTCGCATGGCGCAAGCTTCACGAAATGCTGCAAGGTCCCGCCATCACCAGGACAGTGACAAAGGACAAGGACGGCAATGAGACCGTGAGCATGAAGCTGGATACAGCGAAGGGCGCGGTGAGCGACGCGGAGAAGGCGCTACAGCAGCTCTACACGAACGGCACCCCGCGCCAGCGAGCCCGTGCGTTGCACCTGCTCATCCGCATTCCCGGAAAGGCGCGGCAGTATCTCGATCCTGCGCTGAAGGATGGCGATGCCGATATCCGCGCGGCAGCAGCGCGTGAACTTCGCCTCGCCTCGATTATGGTGTCCGCGGGTGCGCCGAAGAAACCCGTGGCGGGAACCTTCCCGCATCTTTTTAAGGGTGGAGAGAATGCGGCGGATGTGATCGGCGCGCTCGTGGCCGGCGAATCGAACAAGCAGGTGCTGCGTGAGTTTGCCATCACGCTGCGTGTGGTGGAGCTGCCGCAGCCTTCCAGCAGCACGCAGATTGAGAAGACCAATCCTGCGAACGGCAAGCCTGGCACGGTGGAAATCGTGGACGCGGCTGCGGTGGACAAGGTGCCTGCCGTGTGGACCGCGCTCGCGAAGAAGCACGATGGTAACGATCGCTGGTACCTTGAGGCTCTCGGCATCGGCGCGATGGACCGCGAGGATGCGTGCCTCAACGCGTGGCTCGCCTCCGTGGGCAAGGATGGATGGAACGGTCCCGCGGGCCGCGACATCGTGTGGCGCATGCGCAGCACTGCCAGTGCGCCGCTGCTCGCTGCCCTGCTGACGAATGCGAAGTCGGATGCCGGCAGCCTGCCGCGCTATTTGCGCGCGTTTGATTTCCTGCCCGAGAGCGACGAGAAAAACAGCGCACTGCTGAAGGTGGCCACCGGAAATGAAAAGCGCATCGCGGTGGCCGGCGAGGCCCTCAAGCGCCTGCGGAACACCAGCTACAAGGACAAGCCTGAGGTGCAGGCTGCGCTGGAGAACGCGCTCGCCTCGGCCAAGGGCACGCCCACGTACATCGAGATGGTGGAGGACTTCGGCATCGGCGGGAAGCACGAGGAACTGCTTGAAGCCGCGCTGAAGGACATCAAGGATCAGCGCGCCCAGGATGCCGTGAAGCTGCTGCTCAAGCAGCCCGAAGGACGGAAGCTGCTGGGGGATACGCTCGCGGGGAAGGATGCAGAGAAGCTCATCACGCAGCTCGGAGCGAGCGGTGACAGGGGCGCCGTCAAGCTGCTCAACGACATCCTCACGGATACAAAGCGCGATACGGCGGTGCGGGCGGGAGCGGTGAAGGCGCTTTCTCTGAGTGCCGCGGGCGCCACGGCGATCGTGGAGATGGCGGACGCAGGCAAGTTCCCCGAGGATATGAAAGCCAATGCCGCCACCGCACTCAGCATGGTGCAGTATCCCGGCATCAGCGAGCGTGTGGCCAAGGCCTTCCCCACGCCACAGGTCGCGGGCGGCAAGTCCCTTCCTTCCATTGCCGAGCTCATGAAGCTCAAGGGCGACGCGACCAAGGGCAAGGCGGTCTTCGCGAAGGCGGAGAGCTCCTGCACCCTGTGCCACCGCGTGGGGGAGACTGGAGCGGACTTCGGTCCCGCACTCAGCGAAATCGGCTCGAAGCTGGGCAAGGACGTGTTGTTTGAGTCCATCTTCAATCCCAGCGCGGGCGTGAGCATGGGCTTCGAAACGTGGAGCATCACCCTGAAGAATGGACAGAGCGCGATGGGCATCATCCGCAGCGAGACCAATGATCAACTGGTGCTGGCTCTTCCAGGCGGTGTGGCGAACACGTTCGACAAACGCCAGATCGACAAGCGTGAGAAGCTGCCCGTGTCCATGATGCCTCCTGGTCTGCAGACCCTGTTTTCACAGGATGATCTGGTGAACCTGGTGGAGTATCTCTCCAGCCTGAAGGCGAAGACGGTGAAGAAGTAGCGTGGACGGCAAGAGTCGGCGGAGTCGCACGCACGTCACTTCACCAGAGGCGGCACTGGCGCTGGCTTTTCCTTCTACTCGGGTGGCGTGGTCTGGGGCGGTTTCGGTTTCTCCAGTCCGAGCTCACGCTCCGCCCGCTTGCGGATGTTCTCCTGCGGGGGATTCAGATCCAGGGCGCGCTTCCAGTACTCCTTCGCCTTGTCGTTGTTGCCCAGCTTCTGGTGGGTCTGCGCGATGTGATCGAGGATTTCTCCATCGTCCGGCGTCCACTTTTCCATGAGCTTTTCCGCGCGTTCCAACTGGGAAAGTGCCTCCGTGTACTTGCCCTGGCGGAAGAGAAGCCAGCCCAATGAGTCGATGAAGGCAGGTTCATCGGGGCGCAATTCATTGGCCTTGCGGATGAGGGTCTCCGCCTTGTCGAGGTGCTTGTCCTGCTCCACCCACATGTATCCCCAGTAATTCATGGTGGAGGCGGCGCTGGGAGGATTGTCCGGCGGTGTGAGATCCACGCTTTTTTCGAAGGCCTTCGCCGCAGCCTCATACTGGCCGCTACGTTCCAGGGCAGCTCCCCAGGAGAAGTGATAGCTGGACT
>JAEYUU010000600.1 GCA_023429545.1 Verrucomicrobiota bacterium | reverse complement strand
GGCCTTCACAGGCCTAACAAACGTAGACGAACGAAATCATAGTCCGTCAGATACGAAGTCCTGCGGGGTTCACGCCTCGCAGGACTTTGTGTTTATGGCATGTGGGAGCGGCAGTGTGGATGGGATTCAACACGGAGAGACGGAGGTCTGAAAGGAGGAAGCCTGGATATTTACTCCAACCGGAAACGCGGCGCGCTCACTCATTGTACTGGGTGCTGCCTGGCATCTCGCCCAATCCAAGACCGTGTGCGAACGCTGGCAGTGGACCCCGGTAAAAAGCGCGGACTTACACCTCCTGAAATTCGCGTATGAAGATGAACCCCACCACCGCAACGCTCAATGCTGCCCGCAACGTTTCGGTGATGCCCTGGATGCTTCTCAATTCCCAGGTGGCCGCGATCACAAGTACTCCCACCAGGAGGGCGATGCCCCAAAGGAAAATCGACGTACGGGAGAACACCCAACCCGCCGGCATCGCAGAAGCGGAGTGGAGCAGTTTCAGGTAGAACTTCGCCGATGCCGCGAGGATCACGATGTACATGATCTCCAGCCCCCAGCCGTTGTCCCCGATGGTGGCGACAAAATCGTACAGACCGTGGGCTAGGGTCACCCCGACGAATACGATGAGAAATTCCGTGGCCTTGTGGAAGCGTGAGCGGAACAACTCATAGAGCCCCCAGCCGAGAATGCCAGTAAGGGCGATATGGAGGAAGTTTGCCGTGAGGAACCGCCCCAGCGCGATCTCGCTGCCTTTCATGGAAAAATAGAGGAGGTTCTCATCAAGCGCGAACCCCAGGCCCACGCACCCGCCGGTAAGCGCTGCTTTCACCCCGGAACCGCGGTGCAGGAGCACCGGCAGGAAAAAACTGAACAGGAGCATCTTCACAAATTCCTCCGGCAAACCCACGTTCAGTATCCAGTCCATCATGGCGTGCGTGGGGGTGGGCGCGGGACCACCTTCGTCGGGCATTCTGTAGTCCAGAGTCACCTGTGCCCACGTCAACGCGATGACGCTGACGATCCCGGCAAACACCGCAGGGAGGTAGCGCAGCCAGCGATGAGGTTCGCGGCTTCCTGTGTACACGAGGATGCCATACCAGATGCCGGCCGCGAGCAAGGCAATGAACAAGGTGCCTCCCTGCATCCAACGCTCCCAGGTCATGCGAGCCATGGCATACATCAGCAGCTTTCTGTCGGGAATGATGATGGCAGCATCTCGCAGCGCGAGGGCGTCCATGTCACGCCGCAGCGATTCGTTGCCGCAGAGTTCCCGCAGGGCCTGGGGATTCTTAAGTTGCAGGGCGAGTTCGAAGGCGCTCCTCCGTGCCGTGGTCGCTTCTTCGAAGCGGCCTTCTCGCATCCAGGCATCGAGCACTTCCACGGGGCGTTGCAGTTGGGACAGAAGCCCTGCGTAAAGTTCATTCGCGTGGCGCGGCGGATCCTTGCGGAGGCTTAGTTCCGCGAGTTCGGCCAGTGCCGCTCTCCTTACTGCGTCGTCCGCCTGTAGGGTGAAACGCGCATAGGACGCCAGCGCCTTCTGCAAGCGCTCGTCCTGAGCATGCTGGCGGAAGAGACCCTCCAGATCCAAGTCCCCGTATTTCAGGGTCACGGGGTCGAGGCTTTTTCCGTCCTCTCTTTCCAGATCCATGAGCCACTTCATGACCCGCTCCGGATCTTTTGCCGGGGATTTCTTGAGCAGTTGGTATTCTTCCTCCCGAATCAACCGGATCGTCTGGATGATTTGCTCCTCGCTCGGAGTCTCCATCTTTGGCCGTGGCCACTCCTTTCCATACAGGACGAGGATCGCCACCGCGATCAACGTGCACACGCCAACGATGCCGCCTGTTACCCGGAGCAGAAACGTGCGGTTACGGGTCAGATAAAAGGCACGGGAACGCCACTGGGACATGCGGGAGGGGAGGGGAGTTCAGCACCAGTTCTTGAGGATGAAGTCCGCCGTGCGCCGAGCTGCGCTGGCGTCCATCACCTGCTTTGAGCGCACCTCTTCATCAGAGAACTCGTTCCGGTGGGAAATACGGCCTGCCTTCCAGACATAGGCTGCGCCGCTGTACGGTCCCACGCGCCGGGGATTGCTCCACGTGTGGATTCCCAGCGTGTTGGGCTGCAGCGCGGATGCGATGTGCATGGGCCCGCTGTCCACGCTCACACAGGCGCGTGAATTCCGGATCAGCCATATCAGGCCAGGAAGGGTGGTGCGGTTCACCAGCGAAATGACATGCGCGCCGCTGATCTCATGCGGGCTGGAGGACTTGCCGGCGATGATCACAGGGCGTGGCGCCAGGCAGTCGCAGAGTGTTTGCAGCGTTTCCGCGGAGAGAGACTTGCCCGCGCCCCGCGAGTAGGGATGCAGCAGCAGGAAGCCGGGGGGCAGAGCAGCGCCTTCGGGACATTGTCCCGACGGCAGTGGAAACTCGACTCCGGCAGGGGGGGTATCGATGCCTAGGGCGCGTACCAGCGAGAGATACCGGTCCACGGCATGGTCCTGCTTGTTTACCGGCACCACTTTGCGATACAGGAAGGAGGCACCTTCCCGGGCGTCGGACATGCCGATTACGGGATCGGTGCCTCGCGCCAGGCTGGTGAGGGCACTGCGCATCAATCCCTGAAAATCCAAGGTGATCTCTGGCAGGGCGCGAGGTCCGGCATTGAGGGCCCGGGCCCAAGTGTAGAGCCTAGGAACTGCGGAGAGGCCTTTGAATTCACCCCGGGGGAAGGGCACGATTTCCGTGATGTCCGGATTGCCCTCCAGCAGGGGCATCCACTCGGGATTGCACATCCAGCGAAGCTCCAGGTGCGGGTAGGCACGCTTGATGAAGTGCGCCGCGGGCAGGGTGTGAACAATGTCCCCCAAGGAGCTGGGCTTTACGAGAAACACAGAACGGAACTGTGCGAGATCGGCCACCAGCCCGTTGCTGCTGCTCATCGTCCCAAGGCAAGCCGCTCGGCCAGTATCGTGGGCAGACCGGCGTCGCGGATTTTTTGCTGTGTGGTGCGCAGATCGTACTCGAGCCTGCGGATGTTGACCGTCTGCTTCTCCACGTCGTAGATGGCGTAGGAAGAACGCCAGTCCCCATCGCGAGGCTGGCCCACACTGCCCACATTGATGAAGTACTTCACTCCCCGACGGAGGGTGGCATCCGTGTCACGCAGGCAGCGCACCGTATCATCTTTTTCATAGATGCGCGGGGCATGGGTGTGGCCGTAGAAGCAGAGCTGGGTGAACTGGTAGCTGAAGCTGGCCATCGCATCGAACCGGTTGGCCACGTAGGCCCAGCTTCCGGGGGAGTCGAGGGTGGCATGCACGATGGTGAAGTCCCGCACCTGGCGCACCAGCTTGAGCTCGCGCAGCCACTGTTTCTGGTCTTCCGTCAGCTTTTGCCGGGTCCAGAGCAGGGCGCTTTCCGCCAGGGGATTCAGTTCGTCGAGCGTACGCTCCTGGGTCGCCTCCTCGTCGTGGTTGCCTTTTACCACGGGGCAGTTCAGGGAGCGCACGTAGTCCAGGCACTCGCCGGGATCGGCGTTGTACCCCACGATGTCTCCCACACACACATAGTGAGTGCATTCCTGCTCCTGGGAATCTCCCATGACTGTCATGAGAGCCTCCCAGTTGGCGTGTATGTCTCCGAAGATGGCGTAGCGCATGAAACGGCGAAGTCTTAACGTGGGTGCGGAGGCGGGGCAGGTCAAGCGCGGGAAACGGCCCATAGAGGAAAACAGGGCATGTTCCCCCCTATTTGCGCTGGAGTGGCCGTGGGCGGGATGGGTTCACCTCGGTCCTGGGTACCCGGATCCGTTTCTCCGGAGGAATGTTCAGCCGGTCCTCCAGCACCCGGAGGTCCCGGATGATGCTTTCCATGCGGGTGAAGGGTGGGCCCAGGTCATAATACCTCTTCAGGATTTCGTACGCTTTTTCAGAGGAGGCCCGGTCGCCCACCTTCACGAGTTCGTAGGCTCCCAGGCGTTCGATGAAGGGCAAGGCTCCATTGGCATACGCCTTGAGGAAGGCGGCGGCGGAAAGTTCTGGGTTCGGCTGGCGGTCCTTGTAGATGTAGCCCAGCGTCTCCAGCAGACGGTGATTGTCGGGGAGGTAGCGCAGGCCCTCGTTGAGGATGTCGATGCCGCGCTGCACGTGCTCGCGGAAGTATTTGTTCTGTAGGGCCGCACGCATTGACTTGTCCCGCTTGAAGGAGGACGCCGCGTTGTAA
The DNA here is from genome assembly GCA_023429545.1 of Verrucomicrobiota bacterium. GTDB lineage: Bacteria > Verrucomicrobiota > Verrucomicrobiia > Verrucomicrobiales > Verrucomicrobiaceae > Roseimicrobium. The sequence goes on along the minus strand of JAEYUU010000600.1, from coordinate 51 downwards.
GCCATGTGCCAGGCGGCCTCATCCCAGTAGGTGGGCTCGTAGGGCTGCATG
>JAEYUU010000560.1 GCA_023429545.1 Verrucomicrobiota bacterium | reverse complement strand
ACGCTGCTCTCAACCATGGAAGGCGCCGGCAAATTGGTGGAAGACGAGGAACTCGCCGAAGCCATGAGCGAACGCGGCCTGGGCACCCCTGCCACGCGTGCCGCCATCATCGAAGGCTTGATCTTCGACAAATACATCGAGCGTGAGAAGCGCGATCTCATCGTGACCACGAAGGGGCTTGAACTCGTGGACCAGCTCAATGAAATCGGCGTGGAGACACTTTCGTCCCCGGAACTCACCGGCCAGTGGGAGTACAAGCTGCGCGAGATGGAGCACCGCCGTCTCGACCGCGGCAGCTTCATGAGGGACATCCGCAACCTTGCCGCCGACATCGTGGACAAGAGCAAGGCGTACGTGAAGGCCATGAAGGAAAAGGCCTTCCCGGACTTTCACGCCACATGCCCCTTCTGCGGCAGCAAGGTCTTCAAGCAGACGGTGGACTACTACGTCTGCAAGGGGGACAACTGCAAGCTGCGCGTCTTCAAGAACGTGGCAGGCAAGGAACTCACGGAGGACCAGGTGCGTACGCTCATCGAGAAACGTTTCCTCGAACCCATGGATGGCTTCCGCAGCCGCCTCGGCAAGGAGTTCCGCGCCGGCATCGAGATCAAGGATGACAAGAAGGTGAACTTCGTCTTCGAGAAAGGTCAGAGTGATGAGCTGGATTGGGACGAAGCCCCCGTTCTCTGCGAGTGCCCCGTCTGCGCGAAGGCGGGCCGCAAGTCGAACATCCATGTCCTGCCCAACTCCTATGCCTGCAAGGTGGCGATGACAGACCAGAAGAAGTGCAATGCGCGCCTCCCCCGTGAGCTGTGCAAGAAGGCCATCACGGAGGAGAATGCGCTCAAGTTCTTCACCGAGGGCAAGACCGGCCTCATCGAAGGCATGATCTCCAAGAAGGGACGTCCCTTCAGTTCCTTCCTCGTCTGCAACGTCGGCGGCAAGCGCCTGCTGAGCTGGGAGTTCCCGCCACGGGAAGCCAAGCCGAAGGCTGCGAAGAAGACGGCGACGGCCAGGGAGAAATTCGGCAACAAAACCGCGGCTCCGGCTGCGAGTAAAGATGAGGGCTGAATATCATCTTCGCCAGAACCGCAGCCCGTGAGGTGTGCATCCAGCCCCGGACGCGCCTGCTGGCCGTTGGTGAGGGGCACCTTTAATACCAAAAGGAGCGATATCGCTGCCCTTCCCTACATTTGTAGTTGCCAGATCCCTACAAATGTAGTGGAATGATGGCCGATATGCCACTGCCAGACATTTCCGATTCCGAATGGTCCGTCATGGAGGCGCTGTGGGAGTCTTCTCCGCAGACGGCCTCCGAGCTGACCAGGACCCTGCGTCCCACGATGAACTGGGCGGAAAACACTGTGCGCACGTTGCTGACGCGCTTGCTCGAAAAAGGTGCGCTCAAGACAGATGAGAACAGTGCCGGCACGCGCACCTATCTGCCGGCGGTAAAGCGTGAGGCCTGCGTGCGGGCGGAAGGCGAGTCCTTCATGCAGCGCATCTTCGGCGGTGCGGCGAAACCGCTTCTCGTCCACTTCGCCCAAAACAGCAAGCTCACCGCCGAAGAAGTGCGCGAGCTGAAGAAGATCCTCGATCAATCCCTCAACTCCTGACCGGCCATGGGCACACTCACGCTCCTCTTTGATTGGGTCCTCACCACGAGTGCACGCGCCGCGCTGCTCACCATGGTGGTGCTCATGGCCCGAGCAGTGCTGCGGCATCGGGTGCCAGCGCGCTGGCGTCATGCCCTCTGGCTGCCTGTGCTGATCGTGCTGCTCGTGCCTGTGTTTCCTGAGAGTTCCTTGAGTGTCAGTTCCATTACCAGAATGGCCCCGGCGCCGCTGCAAGAGCATGCGCTCACCGGGCACAGCGCCTCTTCGCCCGCCCACGTGCCTCTCGCGCCAGCCATGGAAACGCCGGTGCCCACGATCCTATGGCGGCAGATCATGTGCCTGGTGTGGCTGGGCGGGGCCGCAAGCATGTTACTCTTCGGCATCGCCGCTTTCGCGCAAGCGATGAGGCGCTTCCGACGCAACCGCCTGCCCGTGAGTGGTGCCTTGCAGCATGAACTCGCCGTTCTCGCACGGCAAATCGGTTTGCGGCACGCTCCGCGGGTGTGGGTGGCCGCTGCCATCCGCAGTCCCGCGGTGACCGGTCTGCTGCGTCCCGCGCTCCTGCTGCCTCCCCACTTCGAGCAGACGCTCACCTCACACGAGGCGCGTCTCGTTCTCAAGCACGAACTGACGCACATCAAGCGTGGTGATCTGCCGGTCAATGCGCTGCTTTGCCTGCTGCTCGCCCTGCACTGGTTCAATCCGCTGCTCTGGCTTGCTTTTTTCAAGGCCCGCCTCGATCGCGAAGCCGCCTGCGATGCCCAAGTGCTCGACCGCGAAGACCAAGCCCAACGCGTCGCCTACGGACACACGCTGCTGAAAGTGGAAACCGCCTTCAGCCACCGCAGACTCAGCCTCGGCTTTGTTGGCATCTTCCAGCGTGGCACCGCCCTGCGCTCCCGCATCCAATCGATCGCATTCCCTCCCAAACAACATCCGCTCATGAAAGGTGTCCTCTGTCTCGGCATCGTGCTCCTGACCTTCCTCGGCATCACCAGGGCGGCCACGCCGAAACCAGACCCGAAGGCGCCGCAGATCCTCATCCAAGCCAAGTTCGTGGAGATTTCTGAAAAACAAGAAGATTCCGGCAGCACCAGCACACCACTACCTGCCCCTCTGGATGTGAGCCTGAAGAAACCCGGCATCATGGGCATCCTCACGGATCCCCAGTTTCAGGTGGCAGTCCGGGGGCTCAGCCAGCGGAAGGGTATCGACTTGATGTCTGCTCCCGCGCTCACGACAAAATCCGGTCAGGAGGCCAAGGTCGAGATCGTCCGCAAGTTTGCCTACAACGATAAGGCAGGCAAACCCGTCAACATGAAGACGGGTGTCATCTTCTCGGTGCTGCCCAAGATTAAGGAAAATGGCCAGCTAGAACTCGACATGTCCCCGCAGGTTGTGGAGTTCATGGGATTCGTAGAGCACAAGGATGGCTGGAAGGAGCCCTCCTTTTCAGACCGCAATGTAAACGTGAGCACCGTGCTCAGCTCGGGCAAGACAGTGGTCCTGGAGTTGCAGGGCAGGACTGACGGCCAGCTCGTCCAGGACACGGACGGCAAGGGCAATATCATCAGCTCACGGACCGACTACTTCACCAAGCGGCTGCTGGTTTTTGTCACTGCTAGTATCCTGCCTCCTGCCCATACCACGGGCACCCCATCCCCCGCGAAGGCCTCGCCCTGAAAACCGGACGGGCAGTTCATAACGCGAATGTTGTTCGACCACCACAATGTCGCCCGGCGCTGAGGTTCCCAATCGACAGCAGCGGCTTTGCTTCTTGACTTCGCCCGCGGGTGAAACTCCAATCGCGAACCTGCAGGAAACAATCTCCACACCACCCGCCCATATCCCGCCATGACCCTCTTCGAAAAAATCATCGCCCGCGAGATCCC
>JAEYUU010000535.1 GCA_023429545.1 Verrucomicrobiota bacterium | reverse complement strand
GTCTGCCACATGTTCCACCACACCTTCCCATACACGGCGGTGAGTGCGGTGAGGCTGAGGAAGCCAACCACGATGACAATCTTCGCCACCAGGCGGGTGGTGGCGGACTGCCTGTCGATGTGGGCCTGTGAGGGCGGGAACAGCCAGTGCCAGGCGGGCAGGAATGGCCGGATCAAGATGAACGGCCGCTGCTCGTCAGACTGGTGATTCTGGGATTTCAGCATGAAGGGGGAAGGAAAGGATAATGATTGGTCCTCCCAAAGGCAAGGACGTTGAAAGACATCTGCCCTGCCGGCAAAAGTTTTGAGGTGGAGGTTGACGGGTCCGGCCTGACCATGGAGGACGGACGAGCCATGCTCACTCCGGAGATCTGTGAAGCCATCCTCAGGGACCACTACCGCAAGCCGCGCCACCGCGGCACGTGCGAGGGCGGGCATGCGGAGACGGTGGAGAATCCCGCCTGCGGAGACGTGGTGACCGTATCCCTCGCGCTTTCACCGCCAGAGGCAGGGGCGGAGGAAGGGGCCATCACCTGCGCGCGGTTTGAGGGGGCCGGTTGCGCGGCGAGCCAGGCGGGGGCCTCGCTGGTGCTGAGCATGGTGCAGGGGAGGCCGGCGCGGGAGGCGGCCCTGCTGCTGGACCGCTTCTGCCAGGTCATGGAATCCGGCTCCGCAGATCCGGAATTGCATCACGAGGAGTTCGGGGATGCGGGCGCTCTGCTCAGCCTGGCGCGCTTTCCCGCGCGGGTGGTGTGCGCGACGCTTGGCGCCCGCCTGGTAATAAGGATGTTGCGCAAGCAATTGTAAGCGCCATGCTGCCGCTCAATTTTTTTCTTGAACTGTCAGTCAGCTTTGCGCACAGAGTCCGTCCCCACGCATGCGCGTGAACGCGTGTGCAACATTGGTGTCCCACTTGCGTTACTTTTTCCTGCACGAAGCCCAAGGCAAATCCTCACAGTATGATACAGGTAAAGGACCTAAGAAAAGAGTTCGGAGCAAAGGTTGCGGTAGATGGCGTGACCTTCAATGTGGAGAAAGGTGAAGTGCTGGGCTTTCTGGGGCCCAACGGCGCTGGCAAGTCCACCACCATGCGCATGGTGACCGGCTACTACCAGCCCACCGCCGGCAGCATCTCCGTAGGTGGCGTGGACATGCTGGAGCAGCCGGAGAAGGCCAAGCGCAGCATCGGCTACCTGCCTGAGAACGCACCGCTCTACTCAGACATGAGCGTCTCCGGTTTCCTCGGATTCTGCGCGGAGATGCGTGGTCTGTACGGCGCCGCGAAAAGGGCGGCCGTCGACAAGGCGCTGGAGACCTGCTTCCTGGAACCGGTGCGCAACCAGAGCGTGGACACGCTCTCCAAGGGCTACCGGCACCGCACCTGCCTCGCCCAAAGCATCATCCATGATCCGGAGGTGCTCATCCTGGACGAGCCCACGGATGGCCTCGATCCGAACCAGAAGCATGAGGTGCGCAACCTCATCAAGCGCATGGGCCAGACCAAGGCCATCGTCTTCTCCACACACATCCTGGAGGAGGTGGAGGCTGCGTGCTCGCGCGCCATCATCATCGACCGGGGCAAGGTCGTGGCGGACGGCACGCCGGACCAGCTCAAGCGCCGCGCTCCGGGAGCGGACGCCGTGCGCGTCGTGATTCTCGGCGCCACGGGCGCGGCCATCCGCGAAGAGCTCGGCAAGATCACCGGCGTGGCCAGTGTGGAAAGCACGGCGGCGGAGGATGGCAGGTTCGCAGGCCGTGTCCTGCCCTCGCGCAGTAAGGAAAGCCACGACGGGCTTTCCCGCGAAATCGCGGCGCTCGCCCAGGCAAAGGCCTGGAAGATCGAGGAACTGCACCGCGAAGAGGGCCGCCTCGATGAGATGTTCCGCGCCCTCACCCGGTCGGATGCCGCCGCCTGACCTCTCCTGCACCCGGCGCGTGACGAAATGACATCCTGCACGCGCGCCGGGTCCTGATTGAGCCAAGTCCCCATTCTTCTTCCAAACACACCCTCGCTTCTCCCATGAGTTCCTGGAAAAATATCTTTGCCGTCTACAAGCGCGAGCTGCTCGGCTATTTTAATTCGCCCCTGGCATACATCATCCTCGTCATCTTCCTGCTGGCCGTGCAGGGCTTCACCTTCATCGTGGGAAGTTTCCTGAGCACGGACAATGCCTCGCTTCAGGGCTTCTTCAGCTGGCATCCGTGGATCTATCTCATGCTGGTGCCCGCCGTGGGCATGCGCCTCTGGTCAGAGGAGCAGCGCCTCGGCACCATGGAGCTGCTCATGACCATGCCCATCTCCCCGTGGCACGCCATTCTGGGTAAGTACTTCGCCGCGGCCACCGTGTGGGCCGTGGCCCTCCTGCTTACCTTCCCCATTGTGTGGACGGTGTTCTACCTCGGTGAGCCTGACCCCGGCCCCATCGTCAGCGGGTACATCGCGAGCTACCTGTATGCCATGACCTGCCTGGCCATCACCTGTGCGGTCAGTGCCTTCACGCGCAGCCAGGTAATCTGCTTCATCATTTCCGTGACCATCTGCCTGCTCCTTTTCCTGCTCGGCCTGCAGATGGTGGTGGATGCCGCGCTGAAGGTCACCCCGGATGCGCTCACCGGCCTCGTGAAGGCCATCTCCCAGCTCTGCTTCATGACACACTACGAATACATGACCAAGGGGCTGCTCGTCTTCCGTGATGTCCTCTACTTCGTCAGTGTGATCGGCGTCTGCCTCATGATCACGCACCACGCCATCCAGAACAAGCGCGCCTGAGCCGGCGGCTTCGCCTCCCACTTCCCTTCCATCATTC
>JAEYUU010000490.1 GCA_023429545.1 Verrucomicrobiota bacterium | reverse complement strand
TTGCCACCCAGGCCAATGAAACCCTTGCTGTTCGCGGGGAGCGCAATGATGGCGGCGAGTGCAGGGAAGCGGTCATCGTAGCTGGAGATCACCGAGGTGAGGCCGCCCATGCGGGCTCCCGCGCTGTCAGCGAAGTTGTCCACGCCTCTTGGCGGAGGCCACTCATAGCCCCAGGGATACACGCCACGGATGCGGCCGTTGCGCTCGGCGGGATCCTTGCCACGCTCCAGCGGCAGGCCGACGGCGCGACTCCATTCCTCATCCGTCGGCAGGCGGTAGGCATCGCCAGAACCGATGAGCTTCGCGTCTCGCTCCTTCTTCGTGAGCCACGCACAGAAGGCGCGGGCCTCCTCGCGATCCACACCCACCACGGGAAACTGGGCGCTCTTCTGCTGGATCTGTCCCGGGTAGTTCTGCGGACGGCGCGCGTTGGTTGCCTTGGCGTACTCGCCGAAGTCCTTGCGTCGCGTCTCCGTGGAGGCCATGAGCACCTCACCCAGTGGAATGAATTTCAGACCCATGGAGTTTCTCCATTCCCTGCCAAACACCACCGTGCGGCGCTGCACCATGTCGGCGTACAGTTCGAGCATTTCGTTCTCCTCCACCTCGCCATCCAGCACGAGATCCGTGTAGCCCTCCGTGCGCAGGTCGAACTCAACCTCACCAGTCTTCGCGCGGGGGATTTCCAGTGGTGTGATGCCAAGAAGCTCTCCCGCCTGGAACACCTTCACGCCCTCCGGGTCCGTGCGCACGATCACGCTGCCGTACCCCTGCCGCGCCACGCGCAGGAAGAATGCCTGCCAGTCTCCGGACTCCGCGCGGTCCGTGGCAGTGCGATCGTCGAGGGCGGTGTCATCCGCCGTCTCCGCCTCCATGTAGGGCAGCGTCTCGAGATCGTAGTGATGCTCATTCGTCAGGTAGCCGCCGTCGCGATCCTTGTCCGCGAGCCAGTAGCGGAACGCTTCGGCATCGCCCGATGGAACCACCACGATGTACGCCGGATCCTTTGATCCACGAATCTGATAACGCACCACGCGCCCCTCGAACGGACGTCCGGTGTCCTTAAGGAAGCTGTCGAAATACTTCATCTCCACAGGCCGCTCACTGGTGTGACCACCCTGCTTTGGCACAAAGGTCATCTGCAGGCTGTTCGTCCAGCGCTCGCCTGGCTGCGGGAGCTTGGAGGGCTCCAGCCTCACCTCGTAGGTCGCGGGCCGTTTCTTGTCCGCGATGTGCTCGATCTCATGGATGCGAAATCCTGCGAGGCGGATCTGGTAGATGGCCGGCACCCCTTCCGCGGGATCGAGCGTCAATGGGGTGGCGCCGAGTTTTGCGCCATTTGAGTACACCTCAGCATTGGTTGGCTCGGTACGGATGACGAGTGTGGGCTCGGTGCGATGCAGCGAGGAACTGACTTGATCCTTCCGATTGCTCCAGAGGATGGTCCCCAGCACCGCCGCCATGGCCACCACGACAGCCATCATCACCTTTTTCCGGGTGGTGGCCCGCATGGGCAACGCATCACCCCGCAACGCCAGGGCCATCTGGTGCGCAGTCTCGAAACGTTCGTTCGCCTTCGGTGCGCACGCGCGGCAGATGGCGTTGTGAAGGCGCCGCCAGAGCTCGATGCCTTCCCCCGACTCCGCTGCGGAAGGCAGGTCCGGGAAATCGAGCCGATCCTTCCCCGTGCTGGCCTCATAGAGCACCATGCCCAGGGAAAAGATGTCCGATTGCGGCGTGCCTGGCCCCTCAGGTGCCACGAAGCCCTCCGTGCCCACGAAGCTGCGCTGCCCGAGCAACGCCACCAACCCGATGTCCGCGAGACGGCAGGTGCCCTCCGTGAAGATGAGGTTGGACGGCTTCACATCCCGGTGGATGAGGCCGTTCTCATGCATGAAGTGGAGCGCCTCCGCGACGCTGATGCCATGGCGGATGCACTCCTCCGCGCGCAGGCGGCCCTGCTTGCGCATGCGGCCCATCATGGTCAGCGGGCGGTAGGTCTCCGGCACGATATCCCGACCGGTGTCTACATCATCCGCCAGCTCCATGATGTAGTAATAGAAGCCCTCTTCGTCATTGCGGCCCACCTGGAGGATGGGCACCAGGCCGGGATGGCGTCGCGATACGGGCTCGTAGCGCTTCAGCGCCTCAAACTCGCGCTCGAAGGCCTCGGGGTAGTCGTAGTCCGCGCGCCAGACCACCTTCACCGCGCGCAGGGCTCCGGTGACGCTGCGCGCCAGCCATACCTCGCCATAGGCACCCCGCCCGATGAGACGCAGCGTCTCATGGTCGTGGATGCGAGGCCGCGTGCGGTCGCTGGAAGTGGGTGGATTCACGGAAAAGGTCGGCTATGCGAAGGCCACGCCGGACGTATTGGGCGCTTAATTCGGGTCGTCTATTTCCATGTACGTAACGGCAATCTCTTTTCCAGTGACTGGATCGTAGGAATACACCCGCATCTGTTTGAGGATGTAGGCATCCTTGTACTTCTGCCCCTTGCGCACGAGGAACTGCTTCAGCTTTTTGGCGTTCCGGTCCCAAGCCTCCATCTTCAGCATGGCGCCGCTCTTCTGGTCGATCCAGAGATCCACCCAGCCGTAGGGGCCGCGATTGTCCGGGTTCTGCGCCCGCACCAGCCAGCACTTCTGCCAGCTGATCTTGGCATTCTCGTCCAGGAGCTTGGCATTGGGCCAGTAGAGGAAGCGCATGGAGAGATCTTCGTAGTTGATCGCCGTGCCGCGGACCTTCTCCCCGTAGAGGGAGGCGGGCATCTCGACTTTCCCGGAGGCATTCACGCGGGTGAGCGTGGTGGAG
>JAEYUU010000472.1 GCA_023429545.1 Verrucomicrobiota bacterium | reverse complement strand
ATGCCACCCCGCGTGCAGCACCTGGGACGGATTGTGGATGCCGAGGGCGGTGCGGTGGATTCCGTGCTGCTGACCGTGTTTCGTGGAACTGCGAGCTATACCGGCGAGGACATGGTGGAGATTTCCTGCCATGGCGGCATCCTCGTGACGCGGCGCATCTATGAGTTGCTGCTAGCCCAGGGTGCCCGGTCGGCGGAGCCAGGAGAGTTCACTCAGCGTGCGTTTCTCAATGGCAAGCTCGACCTCACCCAGGCAGAGGCCGTGATGGACCTCATCCATGCCCAGAGTGAACTTGCGCTTCAGGCTGCCTCGCAGCAACTCGAAGGAAGGTTGGGCCAGACGGCGGAGCAGATTCGCGCGGACCTCATCCACCTCCTCGCGCATCTGGAGGCCTACATTGATTTCCCGGAGGAGGACATTGACCCGGACACGGGTGCCTCGTTGCTGGGCCGAATGGACGCACTGCAGGTCTCGCTGCGTTCCCTGCTGGAGACCGCAGAGCATGGCCGCATCTTGCGCAGTGGTGCGCGGACCGTCATTTGCGGTGAGCCCAATGTCGGCAAGTCGTCCCTGCTCAATCTTCTCACCGGATTCGAGCGAGCCATCGTGAGCCCGCAGGCTGGCACCACCCGGGACACCATTGAGGAGATGCTGCACATCCATGGCTTGCCCTTCCGCCTGGTGGATACCGCGGGGCTGCGCCAGCACACCAGCGACTTCATCGAGCAGCACGGCATGGACCGCACGCGCAAGGAATTGGCGCAGGCGGATGTGATTCTCGAAGTGGTGGATGGCAGCAAACCACAAGCCGAGGCGCATCGCGTGCCGGTGCCGGCAGGCAAGGAGCGGGCACATGTGCTCATTCTGAACAAGGTCGACCTCGGCATTCATGAGTCGTGGAACGGTTTGCCTGTCGTCGCGCTCTCCTGTGCCAGCGCACTTGGCGTGGAAGCGCTGCGCGATGCCATGCGGGACGCCGTTTGGAGCGGTGCCGCCTCATCGAACAACCAGCTCGTGGCGATCAACGCGCGGCATCAGGCGTGCTTCGAGCGCGCAGTAGCGGCACTGCGGGAGGCTGCGGAGACGTTCCGTGCGGGCACTGGCACCGAGTTCGTGGCACTGCACGTGCGTGAAGCCATGCAAGCCGTGGGAGAGGTGACCGGGCGTGGGGAGGTGGAGGAGGGGCTGGGTGCCATTTTCAGCACGTGTTGCATCGGAAAGTGATCCGGGTGGGATGGCTGGGCTCGGAGGCAGTCCAGAGCCTTTGGCTTGCGGGTGACCGCCGCCATTTTCCTCAGCTCCCGGCTTCCGACTACTTTCCTGCCGCCAGCGCAAGGAGAGCTGTTCAGAAGTCGTTGAATGCGCTTCTCTTTTCCTTTTCTCCGCATGGCGTCTGACATACCTCCCACTCTCTCGCCTCTCGACAGCGCTCGGCGCAAGGCGTTCTTCAGGTTGATGCCGCTGCTCTTCCTGAGTTACCTCATTGCATATATCGATCGGCACAATGTGGGCATGGCGAAGATCAAGATGATGAACGATCTCTCCTGGCTGGACAACGCGGTGTTCGGATTCGGCACCGGCCTGTTTTTCTGGGGATACTTCGCACTGGAGATTCCTGGCACTCTCATGGTGGAGAAACGCAGCGCGCGCATGTGGTTCTGCCGCATCATGGTATCTTGGGGAATTGTAGCGGCGCTGACCGCGTTCATTGCCGCACCGTCGCATTACTATGCCGCGCGCCTGCTGCTGGGGCTTGCGGAGGCAGGTTTCTTCCCCGGTGTGATTGTGTATCTCACCCACTGGTTCCCGCTGAGAGATCGTGCGAAAGCCCTGTCACTCTTCCTTATCGCCACTCCCGCGGCGCAGGTGATTAATACGCTCGTCTCCGGCATGCTGCTGGACATTGGATCCACCACCATTGTCAATGGCGTCAGCATCGTTCATCCCGAGTTCCTGGGACTGAAGGGATGGCAGGTAGTGTTTATTCTCTGGGGGCTGCCCGCCGTGTTCCTGGGAATCATCGTGGCGCTCTTCCTCACGGACAAGCCGCACCAGGCCAAGTGGCTCACCCCCCAAGAGCGGGAGGCACTGCAGTCCGAACTCGATCGTGAAAAGGTCCAGCGCAAGGCTGGCAAACGCATGGGCCTGCTGGAGGCATTGAAACATCCCAAGGTGCTTCTGCTCGCACTCGCCTACTTCTGCGTGGTGACGTGCAGCTACGGGATGGAATTCTTCTCCCCCTCCATTTTCGAGGACTGGTACAAGATGAATGTGAAACCCATGATGATCTTCATTATCCTGCCGCCATCGGTCGCGCTCATTGCCCAGCTTGCGTGCGGCTGGAACTCGGACCGCACGGGAGAGCGACGCTTCCACGCTGTGGTGCCGCTGGTAATTGGCGCGTGCGCCATTTTCGCACTGCCCTTTACCAAAGGGAATTTGTGGCTCACCGCCACCTGCATGATGGTGGGATTCGCGGGGTTCAAGGCGTACATGCCCGCCTTCTGGTCGCTGCCACATCTCTTTCTGGTCGAGACTGCCGCCGCCGGATGCATCGGCCTGATCAATTCTGTGGGAAATCTCGGCGGCTCCATGGGTTCCACCGTCATGGGCTACTCGAAGCAGTACACCGGCTCCTATGATGTGGGCCTGTGGTACCTTAGCGGTTCCATGCTCTGCTCCGCCCTGATTCTCTTTTTCATGGGCATCGGTAAACGGGAGAAACTTTCACTGGCAACGAGCTAGAAAGGCGCTCACGGGCGATGCCTGAGAAAGGGGGAGGCGCGGCGGGCGCATCTCCCTGAAACTTCACTTTTCATTTCCCCGGATTGTGTCCACTATCACCCCCGCAGTCACGCCAACCCAGACAGTTCCAGAATTCACGAGAAATGAGCAAGAAATCCCCCGCATGGTCCATCGAGGACTCCGCTGAGATGTATGGCATTCGAGACTGGGGGAACGGCTACTTTAACATCTCCGCCAAAGGCGAGGTGGTGGTGAACCTCAGGGACGGCACCAAGACCAAGCCGGTGAGCCTCGCAGACATCGTCCGCGGAATGAAGGAGCGCGGCATGCAGCTTCCGGTGCTGATCCGTTTCGGCGACCTGCTACGGTGGCGCATTGAGGAGCTGAACGAGGGCTTCGCCACGGCCATTCGCGAGGCGAATTACGGCGGGCAATATCGCGGTGTCTATCCCATCAAGGTGAACCAGCAGCAGGAGGTCATCGAGGAGGTGACCCGTTACGGGAAGAAGTATCACTACGGACTGGCGGCGGGGAGCAAGCCGGAACTCATCGCGGCTCTGGCCTACATGCAGGACCCGAAGGCCTACATTGTCTGCAATGGCTACAAGGATGAAGAGTTCATCGATCTTGCGCTTTATGCGCGCAAGATGGGCATCCAGGTGATTCTCGTGCTGGAGATGCCGAGTGAACTGGATCTCGTCCTGGAGCGCAGCAAGAAGCTCGGCATCGAGCCTGCGCTGGGTGTGCGCATTCGTCTCTCCACGGAGAGCGCCGGGCACTGGAGCGAGAGCGGCGGGGAGAAGAGCGTCTTCGGTCTGAACATTTCCCAGGTCATGGGTGCCGTGGACAAGCTTCGTGAGCGCGGCATGCTGCACTGCCTGCGCATGCTGCACTACCACCAGGGCTCGCAGATCCCGAGTATCCGGGCGATTCGTAATGCTGCCGTGGAAGGCGCCCGGGTGTACGTGGGACTGGTGCAGGAAGGTGCCAAGATGGGCATTCTGGACCTTGGCGGCGGCCTGGCCATCAGCTACGACGGTCTGAAAAGCAGCGCCGGCGGAAGCAGTGACTACGGCACCAAGGAGTATTGCGCGGACGTCATCGAAGCGATTGCGGAAGTGACGGACGAGGCCGGGGTGGCGCATCCTGACATCATCACGGAATCCGGGCGAGCCGTGGTGGCCTACTACTCCGTGCTGGTGATCAATGTGCTCGACATCAATCGCTATGAGGCCACCGGCATCAAGCGCCTGCCCAAGGGCGCGCCGGCGCTGCTGAAAAACATTTTCCACCTGCGCGGGAAATGCCTCGGCACCGGAGTCAAGGTGACCAGCGAACTCCTGCAGGAGGTGTATAACGATGCCGTGTACTACCGCGAGAAGATCCGCACCGAGTTCAGCTCCGGAAAGGTGTCGTTGCGTCAGCGTTCCATCGGCGAGGAGCTCTA
>JAEYUU010000470.1 GCA_023429545.1 Verrucomicrobiota bacterium | reverse complement strand
GCGCTGCTGCTCATCATGGAGCGCTACGGGTACCAGGAGGAGACATATTACACCTTTTCCTACAGTCCGGTGCCCAATGACCAGGGAGGCGCTGGCGGCATCATCTGCATGAATACCGATGACACCCTGCGCATCATCGGTGAGCGGCAACTCGTTCTCCTGAGGGAACTCGCCGCATTCACGCTGGATGCCCGCACCGTGCAGGCCGCGTGCGCCCAGAGCGTGGCCGCCCTGCACTCAAACCTCCGGGACCTGCCCTTCACCATGATCTACCTCATGGATGGCAGCAGCACCTGTGTCACGCTGGCTGGCACCTCAGGCATCGAGGCCAGTCACGTGGCAGCGCCAGCCTTCGTGCCCCTGGAAGATCATTCGCTGTGGCCGTTCGTGCAGGTGCTCACCCAACATCAGTCACGACTGGTGGATCTGACCGATGCCTTCGGAGCACTGCCCTCTGGCGCGTGTGACATCCCTCCCCGGCACGCCGTGCTGCTGCCACTTTCCACCACGGCTGATTCCGGCCCCGTGGGCGTGCTCATCGTCGGATTGAGCCCCTACCGCCAGTATGATGCGAAGTACGAGGGATTCATCTCTCTGGTAGCCGGGCAGATCTCCGCCAGCGTCGCCCGTGCGCTGGGATATGAGGAGGAAAAACGCCGCGCCGAGGCCCTTGCGGAGGTTGACCGCGCGAAGATCGCCTTTTTCAGCAATGTGAGCCACGAATTCCGCACGCCGCTCACGCTCATGCTCGGGCCGTTGGAGGATGCGCTCCAACAGCCGGAGGCCAGCATGGAGGAACCGGTGCGGGACGAGTTGAAGGTGGCGCATCGCAATGGCCTGCGCCTGCTGAAGCTCGTGAATGCGCTTCTGGACTTCTCTCGCATCGAGGCCGGGCGCATGCAGGCTGTCTTTGAACCGGTAGATCTGGCGAAGTACACGGCGGAGCTGGCCAGCGCCTTCCGCTCCGCCGTGGAAAAGGCCGGCATGACTCTGGATGTTGACTGCCCTCCTCTCTCCGAGCCCGCCTATGTTGACCGCGAGAAGTGGGAGAAGATCGTGCTCAATCTCCTTTCCAACGCGTACAAACACACGTTCGAGGGCGGCATTCGCATCTCCCTTCGCGAGGAGTCCGGAATGGCCCGTCTCTCCGTGCGGGATAGCGGCATCGGCATCCCACCGCAGGCGTTGCCGCGTCTCTTTGAGAGATTCTTCCGCGTGGAGGGCTCACGTTCACGCACACATGAGGGCAGCGGCATCGGTCTCTCCCTCGTGCAGGAGCTGGTGAAGCTTCACGGCGGCAGCATCAGCGCGGCGAGCAAGCCGGGTGAAGGCAGCACCTTCGAGGTGAAGCTCCCTCTCGGCCGCGCGCACCTGCCGCCGGAGAGCATCAGCGCGGGACGCAGCTCCTCCACCCCATCACACGCGGATGCGTATGTGCAGGAGGTCATGCGCTGGGCGGATGCCACCGCAGCGGAGCACCCCATCGATGATGTTCCCATCTCCGCTCCCACATCGGAGAACAGTGAAGCGATGCCGCGTGTCATTGTGGCGGACGACAATGGGGACATGCGCGACTATTTGCGCCAGCTCCTCTCCCCCTTCTACCGGGTGCGGACGGTGGGCAGTGGTCGCGCCGCCCTTGAAGCGATGCGCACCGAGCCTGCCGATCTGGTGCTCACGGACATCGTGATGCCGGAGCTGGATGGATTCGGCCTTCTCAAGGAATTGCGGACGGATCCCCTCACGAGGGACATTCCCATCATCATGCTCTCCGCGCGAGCGGGGGAGGAGGCGCGCATCGAGGGCATCGATGCCGGGGCGGATGATTACTTGGTGAAACCCTTCAGCGCACGGGAGCTGCTTGCCCGGGTCGGAGCGAATCTGCGCCTGGTGCGGTTGCGGCGCGAGAATGCGTCGCGCGTGGAGAACATTCTTGAAAGCACGAGCGATGCCTTCATTGCCGTGGACCACACCTGGCGCATCACCTACGCGAACCAGCGCTACCGCAAGATGGTGGAGCCTTTCGTGGATTCCTCCCAGGACCTCGTGGGACAGAACCTCTGGGAGCACGTCCCCGGCTTGGCCGAATCCGAGGCGGGCGAACGCTACCATCGCGCCATGTCCTCCCAGGAGCCGGATTCCTTCGAGGTATTCTATGATCCCCTGGCGATCATCATGGAGGTGCGCGTATTCCCTTCCCCAGGGATGCTCTCCATCTACCTGAGGGATATCACGGAGCGACGCGCCACCGAGGAAGCGCTCCATGACATGCGCGACCGCCTGGAAGCGACGCTGAGCGCCGCGGACATCGGCACCTGGACGTGGGACATCGAGAAGAACGAGGTGATGGCCGACAGGAAGCTGGCCCAGCTCTTTCCCTTGATGGAGGCAGGAAAGGCCACGTCCGTGGAGGACTACCTGCAGCACGTCCATCCCGATGATCGATTGCGCGTGCAGCAGGAGATTACCTCCGCACTTGAAGGTGAGCGCCCCGGATTCGAGTGCGACCTGCGCCTGGTCATGGAGGACGGCAGCATACGCTGGGTCACCGCGCGAGGCAGGATGCAGCGTGATGAGGAGGGACGTGCCACGCGGTTCTCCGGCGTAGTGGTGGATATTACCGCGCGCAAGCGTGCGGAGGAGGCTCTGCGTGGCAATGAACTGCGCCTGCGCGCCATCTTCAGCCAGGCTTCCACTCTCATCGGCATCGTCAGCCCGGATGGCATCCTGCTGGATGGCAACGATGCCGCGGTCGCCGCGGCCAATGTGCGACTGGAGGAGGAGAAGGGCCGTCCCTATTGGGAAACCTCCTGGTGGAACCGGGATGCAAAGGTACAAGAACACATCCGTACCGCCACCGAGCTGGCGGTGCGCGGGCAGCCATCGCATTTCGAAACCGCATACTTTGCAGGCGAAGGCAGGGCACGCTGGGGTGATGTGCACGTCACGCCCGTCACCGATGCGGGGAAGCTCGCCTTCATCCTGGTGGAAGCTCGTGACATCACCGAGCTCAATGAGGCCAGAACCGCCCTAGTGCAGGCGCGTGATGGGGCAGAGCGGGCCAGCCAGGCGAAGGATGACTTCCTCGCCTCTCTCTCGCACGAACTCCGCACACCGCTCAATCCCGTGCTCCTGCTGGCCACGGAAGCAGCGAGAAATACCGCCTTCCCCCCGGAGGCGCGCGAGGACTTCGACACCATTGCGAAGAACGTGATGCTCGAGGCGCGTCTCATCGATGACCTGCTCGACCTCACCCTCATCACCCGTGGCAAGTTGCCACTCGACATGGGACTGCGCGATGCGCATGAGATCGTGCGTGACGCGGTGTCCACGGTGAACATGGAGATGGACGACAAATCCATCGCACTCACGCTGCGACTCGCCGCGCAGGAGCACCAGGTCTGGGGTGACGCCGTGCGGCTGCAGCAGATCTTCTGGAACGTGCTGAAGAACGCGGTGAAGTTCACCCCCGCCGGTGGCAGCATCACGCTCTCCACGCGCAACACCGGCCCGGATCAGGATCTCCTCATCGAGATCAGCGACAGCGGCATCGGCATGACCAGCGAAGAACTCGCGCGGGTGTTCGACTACTTTTCACAAGGCGAGCACGCGGACAGCGGTGGCTCCCACCGTTTTGGCGGACTGGGCCTGGGCCTCGCCATCTCCCGTATGCTGGTGGAGATGCACGCAGGCTCGATCCAGGCG
>JAEYUU010000458.1 GCA_023429545.1 Verrucomicrobiota bacterium | reverse complement strand
CCCTTCAGAAGATGAAGGACCAGGGGTACTACCGGCAGCAGTACTTCAAGGATGTGGAGTGCTTTGACTGCCGCAACAAGTTCAAGACCGGGCGCTCGGCCCGCTCCACCCACTGCCCCGCCTGCGGCAGCCTGATCTGTCTGGAGGATGTGGACATCAATACGCCCTCCACCACCGCCATCCGGACCAGGGGCGATGTGCTGATCCGCAAAAATGGCAATGTGAACACCAGCGAGGTGCGGTGCCGCGACCTGAAGGTGCACGGCCAGATTTGCGCGGAAATCGAGTGCTCAGGCGATCTGCAACTGAAGACCACAGGCATCATCATCGGCGAGATCCACTGCCGCCGCTTTCTGGTGGAGCGCGGGAGCGAGATTCGCTTTCTCAACACCATCTTCGCCGAGGAGGTTGACGTTCAGGCCCGGATTGAGGGAAACATCGAATGCACCGGTCGCGTGACGATCGGTTCCATGGGATGTGTGCAGGGAGATGTAACCGCACGCTCGGTATCAATCGAGCCAGGTGGGCAACTCAATGGCGCGATGAACATTCTGAGGGCCACTGCCGCCAAGCCAACGAAGCCCGTCGCTTCAGGTTCAGCATCTGGTGGGCAAGGCGGAATCGGAAGCGGCGGCGGAACGCCGTATACCTCCAGCGGCTTCTCTTCCTTTCTGGAGGCGCAACGGAACGGCGGGAGTTCCGGTAGCGGCAATGAACAAGGGAACAGCCATGGCACTGGGAGCACCGACAGTGCGAACACCGGTTCTTCGCCGAAGGACAAGCCGGACCAGCCACACTTGCCCCTCTAGTGCGCTGAGCTACGTGCAGACCGGGCGCGAGTGAAAAGCGCAGCCTTCCCCAAGCGCCCGCTGCGTAGGACTCGCTCATGACGGCAGGCACGCCTGTGACTGCGCATGTCTTTCTTTCCCACGGGCAGACACCCTGCGGCCTGGAAAGCCCGGGCTCCACCTCCCAAAATCCAACGCCGCCAAAAACTCATCCTGCTGCGCACTTGCGCAACGGCACCAGCGTAGCAATGTTGAGCATGGTTGCTGTCGCCGCCCCAAGTCTGGCTGATGAAATCCTTCGTCTGAAGAAGGAAAGGAATGCCGTCATTCTCGCGCACAATTATCAGGCGCGGGAGATTCAGGAACTTGCTGACTATGTGGGAGATTCCCTCGGCCTGTCCTACAAGGCGAAGGAAACGAACGCGGATGTGATCGCCTTCTGCGGCGTGCACTTTATGGCGGAGACGGCGAAGATCGTGAACCCGAACAAGATTGTGGTGCTGCCGGATGCCAATGCAGGCTGCTCACTGGAGCAGAGCTGCCCTGCACCGCAGTTGGAGCAGTTCCTGAAGGTGAACGCGGACAAGAACTACTACGTGATTGCCTACATCAACTGCAGCGCCGGCGTGAAGGCACTCAGCGACTGCATCTGCACCAGCGGCAACGCGGTGAGGATCGTGGAAGCGGCTCCGAAGGATCGTCCCATCCTCTTTGTGCCGGATCAAAACCTCGGCTCATGGGTCATGGAGCAGACCGGTCGCAAGATGGATCTGTGGAAGGGCGCCTGCTACGTGCACGTGGAATTCACGCGCGACAGCATCAATGGCATCAAGGAAGAATATCCTGACGCCAAGGTGGTCGCCCACCCGGAGTGCACCTATGCCGTGCGCATGCTGGCGGATGAAGTGTGCAGCACGGAGAAGATGGTGCACTACTGCCGGGACAATCCTGCGAAGAGCTTCATCATTGTGACCGAGAGCGGCATGCTCCACCGCCTGCGCCGCGAGGTGCCGGACAAGACCTTCATCGAAGGCCCCACCGGCCACTGCCGCTGCGCCGACTGCCGCTACATGAAGATGAATACGCTGCAGAAGCTGCACGATTGCCTCAAGGACCTGCGTCCCCAGGTGCTCCTGCCGGAAGACGTGCGCCAGCGCGCGGAGAAGCCGATTCTCCGGATGCTGGAGCTGAGCAAGTAGGCGTTCTCTTCATCGCGTCAGTCATACGCAGCAACTGCAGCCGTGGCCTTCGCGATTCCCGACCTCACCCAGCGTCTCGCGGCTCGCGAGCATCCGGGCCGTTCGCCGGTGATGTACCAGCGCTGGACGCATCTGCTCTTCCTGCACTGGGAGTGGGATCCGGCGGAAATCCAGAAAACTTTGCCGCCAGGACTCACGGTGGATCTGCACGAAGGCAAGGCGTGGCTGGGCATCGTGCCCTTCTTCATGAGGAATATCCGGCCGCGCTTCCTGCCTTCGGTGCCATGGCTCAGCAACTTCCTTGAACTGAACGTGCGCACTTATGTGCATGATGAACATGGCAGGCCCGGGGTGTGGTTCTACTCGCTGGACTGCAATCAGCCTCTCGCGGTGTGGACGGCGCGCACGTTCTTCCATCTCCCGTACCAGCACGCGCGCATGGGGGCGCCGATCACACTGCCCGCGTCCGTCGCGTACAGCAAGCATCGCCGTGGCGCCCCTTCGGCTTCCAACAT
>JAEYUU010000351.1 GCA_023429545.1 Verrucomicrobiota bacterium | reverse complement strand
CTCTTGAGCCGTTGATAGTCAGACAGCGCCTCGCGAGCCTTGCCATGGCCAAGCTTCAGGTCGGCAGCGAGGCGCTCCACTTCAGGTGATGCCGGACCCTCGCTTTTGAGTTCTGCGTAGATGCTCTCCGCGGACTTCAGGTCGCCGTTTTCGATCTCGCGGTAGGCAGCCGCGATTTTCTTCTGCTGCCTGGCGAAGACCAGGTCTCTGGCCGCTTCCACGCGCATGGGTGCATCGTAACGGAGGTTGTTGACGATCGACTCGTAGCTGGAGATGGAGAGGTCGTATTCTTTGCGCTCGAGATGCACATCCGCCAGCGTGTCCATGCCTTTGAAGACTTCGCCTTTGGATTCGGCCTCCTGCTTCAGAGCGTGCAGCTTTTCAAGAACCTCGGCAGATTGTCCGGACTTGGCTTCGATCAGGCAGCGGAACGCAAAAACATCCGGCGCCTTGGAGAACTCCTTTTCAAGTTCTGCCAGGATTTCCTTCGCGGCGGCGAGATCGTTCTTCTTTAGAGCAAGGCTGCCTTTCTCGAGCTTTTCATCCATGCGGATGGCGTCCAGCATCTGCGCGGCAAGAATGCGGGTCTGTTCCGGATACTGGCCTTCGCTCACCTCTTTAAACGCCTGGCGCGCACTGGAGAAGTCCTTGGCGCCATAGTGGGTGAAGGCCAGCAAATCGAGATAGGCGAAGGGGCCTTCAGTCTGGCGTTCCCTCAACTCCTCCAAAAGCTCGACGGACTTGTCGAACTTCCCGGCGTTGTTGAGGCATTCCACACGGAACGCGATGACCAGGGGATCTGCCGGGTGGGAGCCGAGCAGTTCGGCGGAGGACCGTACGCCTGCTTCGGGATCGCGCAGGGCTTCCGTGCGGAGGAAGGCAATGCGCTGCTGCACGGCGAGCACGGCCATCGACTTGTGTGCCTCCTGTTTGACGCCCGGGGCAACACCGGGGTCCTGTATCCGGTCCTGATACAGAGCGGCGGCCTTCTCGTATTGCCCCGCGTCCTGGCAGGCTTCCGCCAGATCCTGCACATACGGGAAGGACTGACCGTCAAAGTTGATGCGTCGCAATGCCTCCAGAAGCTCCACGGCTTCGGCGGGCCGATTTTCCTGAATCAGGGTATTGGCCTGCACGGCTATGCCGTCCGGATCGTGGACGGGCTTTCCTGCGAGAAGGCTGCGTGACAGGGTCTCCAGATAGCTCGCGGGTCGCACTTCTTCGTCGGGATTGAGGGTCCCGCTGATGCGCAGGGCTTCTGCGTTCTGGGGATCGCGCTTCAGAATCTGGCGGACCAGGATCGAGCACATGGCATCGTTGTTCAGCTTGTCATACACCACGAGCAATTCCACGAGGCGCTCTGTCGGCAACACACCGAGGTGGCGGATGACCCGCAGTTCCTGCTCGGAGAAGGGGATGGGTCGCAGCACCTCAACACCGCCCTGGGTGAGCGGCAGGTCGCTGAGCTGCTGTACCTGTGCCGGCAACAGTGACATCATCACAGTGCCCAGCAGCAGAAGCGGCAGGCAGCATGTGAAGCGCATGAGGTGCGACGGTTGAGGTTGCATGGTTGCGAGGCGTCAGTTGGCCGCGGTGTCCGGAAGGTCAGACGTGAGTAGCGCGAGGGAGTGGTCGAACGCCTTCTGCGCGTCATCCAACCGGCCGAGCTGTTCCCAGAGTTCGCCGAGAAAAATCCAGTCCTGTGCGGTGCAGCGCAGATTGGTCTGCACATGGGCGGTCATGAGCCGCGCGGCTTCGTCATGCTGACCTGCCCAGTTGCGGGCCTCGGCGATCATCCGGGTGGTGTCGGGGCCCTCCTTCACGGAGGCAAAGAGCCGCGTCGCATCGTCGAGACCATCGTTTCTCGCGTGCAGTACGGCGAGCTGCAGCCTCTGCCTCGCGCTCAACGAAAATTTCTTCTCCACATCATGGCCGAGGAAATTCAGGACCTCGCTGGCGTCTGGGATCACCGGGGTGAGCTCCAGCAGCAGGGAGACGGCCTCAAGGCTGTCCTTGAGGGGCGTGTGCAGGAGTGCCTTCACCGCATCTTCGCTGCGGTCCGCGCGCGCCAATGCGTCCGCCAGACTGAGGCGCAGCCGCGTGCTGTGCGGCTGGAGTTGCACGCCTTCCTCCAAGATGGGAATGGCCTCACCTTTCATGGATGCCCTTTCAGCGGCATCCGCCAGGTTTAGCAGCAGCTCCACGGAGGGCGTCTTTGTCCGCGCACGAGCGAGAAGGAGTGCCCGCAGTCGGGCGGCTTGATCGTCCAACGACTCCGCCACCATTTCGTAGTTCTCGAGTGACTCCACGGTGTGGGCGCTTGCCGGGATGCGCTGATACAGGCTGAGAGCCGCGGCAAGATCGTCATCGCGGACACAGGCCGTGGCCAGCCGCAGCATGGCAGGCACATCTTTGGGGAACTGTTCCAGCATGGCGGCCAGGGCCTTGCGGGATCCGGGTTCATCTCCCATGTCCTCCAGCAGGCATGCGTAGTCGAAGCGAGCATCGCGATCTTTGGGGTGCTGAGCGATCCACGATTCGTAGCCGGCCTTGGCTTCATCATCGTGTCCCAGTTCCGCGAGCTGCCGGGCATGAAGGAGAGCATACTCGGGATGATCCGGGACATCACCCAGGATGAGGAGAAGCTCGCTGCAATCCTCCGCGCGTCCCAGGTAGTCCGTGAGGGCTATGCAGCGGTCGCGCGACGCCGCGTCGCCAAGCACCGCGAGGCGCAGGTGATGCTCGAAGGCCGTGGCGAAGTCCTGGTTCCAGTCGCTCCACTGCGCGAGGATTGCGGCCCACTTCTGATAGGCAGGCAGATCCTGCCCGGTGGTTTGTGCTGCGGCCCGCACCTCCTGAAGACTCATGCGTGATGCCGGCATGGCATGCACGAAACGACGGAGCGAGGGGAGCAATGCGCCGCTGCGTCCTGACTGCAAGGCGGAGAGGTAGGCGTTCTCCATCAGCAGCAAAGGTATGGGCGCCGCGGGTTCCAGTCTTTGCAGTTGATCCATGCACACCGCAAATGCATCTCCCGGCGCGCCGCACTCCATGGCCAGTGTGAATTGCAATGCATCGGTCTCAGCGACTTCTGCGGCATCGAGCGTGCTGCGGTGTGTCTTCAGCCAGCCAGCCAGAAACTCGCGCGCGTGCCGGGGATCGTGGTTCCACCGATGGCACTGCACCATCTCTCGCACGATGTCCCAGCCAGATGCGGGGCATTCACTTGCCAGATGGAGCGATTCCGCGGCGAGATCAGGCCGGCTCACGGACAGGGCATTTTGTGCGAGCACGCTGAGCAGGCCAAGACGATGCTCTTCCGGTACGCGTTCCACTGCGGGCAGGATGACGTCGTGCGCCTCTTCCGGGGAGAGAACGTCCACGTAGCGCACTGCGGTCAGCACGATGTTGTGCACGTACGCGTCATACTTGAGCGCGCTTCTGGAGGAGAAGATGGTGCGGATCTGCTCGCGCGGGGTGAGGCTCAGCAGACGACTCAGCGCGGACATTTGTGCTGCGTCGATGGTGCTGAGCGCACTCATGTCACTGGAGCGCATGCCGTGCGCCTCATCCTGCAGGATGCTCACGACCCGTGCGTACTGCTTGTCCTTGAAGAGCCGCTCAACCAGTTCGCCCTGTTTGGGCACCATGAGCCACGAGCCGCCCAGGCACACACCCACCAGCAGCCCGACCAGGGGCAGTGGCAGGATGGGTCCTTTGAGATGGCTGTCAGCGGAGGGCATGAACAGAAGAAGGAAGGTTGAGACGCACGCGCGCCTGGGTGGGCAGCGTGAGCCTGAGACGGCCGGAGGCATCGGCGACATGCTGCTTGGTGCGGTCATTGATGCTGATGTCGCAGACGGCCTGCTTGGCGAGGCCGGCAAAGTGGACCTCCACCGCGCGCAGATCCTGCACCTCAAAGTCCAGCCGCGTGGGGGAGAAGGTCTGCCAGTGAACCTCGGCGGAACTCTGCTCCATGTAAGGATGTGGAGTTACATTGGCGGCATCTGCCATCACCAGTTCCGTCTCGGGATTTCCCTGGGTGTGGATGTAGATCTGATCTTCGTGCCGTGTCCACCCAGTGACGCCGCGTGAACGCGCCACATCAGGCACGCCGACGCTCGCAGGCAGCCGGAAGGTGCGCAAGATGCCGCCATTCACCAGACGCCAGTGTCGCGGACCCAGCGTGATGATGCGTGTCTTGCGCGCGTCCTTGGTCAGCTTCACAAACTCGAGCGCGGTGATGCTGTGCAATTTCTGCTCCGCAACCCAGTGGTGGATCTTTTCCAGCGCACGCAGCGAGCTGAGGTAGGTCGCGCTGTAAAAATGGTAGTACACATTCACCGGCTTCACCCGGCGGGGTGATTCCGTGAGTTCGAAGGTATCGATGACATCCGCAAAGCCGCCGTAGAAGGGCCCGTTGAAACCGTTCGCATACATGAACTCATTTTGATTCGATGCATTCACCTGCAGTTCGCCGTCCCATTCGATGGTGCGGGGCGCGATGCCTGCCATTCCGGGATACAGGCGGCTGATGATGGTGTTGCCCCCGTTTAGATTCTCCAGGCCAGTCTCGCGCACCGTACGCAGAGCAGCGGGGCCGGGCCTGCAGTTTCCACTCCAGAGGAAGAGATCGCAGCGCTTTCCCTGGGGCAGCAGGTTTTCATTGATGTACCTCACCGAGCCGGGGATCTCCTTCGCAAGATCCAGCACCGGAAACTTTGGCCCCGCCTTCATGGCCAGGCAGGGCTCCTCATAGCGGCCCGGGTTCGGATCCTGCGGCTCCCAGATGTAAGGATGGCTGTAACTGTGAGAGGCCGCCTGCACGTTGGGCAGCGCAAAAATCTCACGCGCCACCTCCTGGACAAAGGCTGGCTCCTTGGTAATCCCCGCGGACTCACCACGTATCTCCGACTCGATGACGGATACCGTGATGGGAAACGGGAAGACCTTGAGAATCCGATCGCGGATGAGTTCCGCGCAAAGCGGGCGCCCTTTGAACTGCGCCAGGGACGCGAAGCCGTCGCCATCGATGTGTGAGTAGAAAATGCGGCGACCATCCCGCGTGCTGGTGTCCGGCGCGGGGAAGATCCCCTGAGGCTTCAGCCACTCCTCGAGGAAACGGTAAGGGTCCGCATAGAATGGGCTGCTGTCCGCCGAAGCACGACGGACCACATAAGGGTGCAGCCACATGCCGCCCCATGAAGTGAGAAAGATGGGGTCGAATCGCACACGACTTCCTTCCTCATTCCGCCCCTTCAGGGAAAGTAACACCCTCGCAGCGTCCGGCGCTCCCAAGTGCACGAAGTCGCTGCTTCGAGGCAGGGCCGCCGTCTCGAAATTTACCAATCCCTCCGCGGAAGTGTCGATGGCGACCTCGGTGGGTGCCTCGACCTTCCGGCAAGTACCACGCAGGCCCAGACCTTCGGCAAGCTCCTGCACCACCTCCTCCTGTGAGAATGGAAAAGCGCCGGCAAAAAGCAGCAGGGCGCCCTTCTTCCTGGCGGACAGGAGCCACCGCGCGACCTCCCGCTCACGTACCGCTGGAA
>JAEYUU010000346.1 GCA_023429545.1 Verrucomicrobiota bacterium | reverse complement strand
ACCCTCATGGGCGCCCTCGTTGCCGCCGCGCTTTCCCTGTGGCTGGCAGATGGTTATGCGGTCACGTTTTCCATCGGCACCTTCGCCCTGGAGATCACGCCCGAGGTCCTCGGCCTCGGCGTCATCGGCGGCATGGCATTGGCCATCATCGGCACCCTGCCCCCCGCCTGGGCCTGCCTGAGACCCCTCCTTCCCGCCGCCCTCAGGGCTTCATGAATGAGGCCTCTCCATTCTGCATTTTTCATTGCCCATTTTCACTTTGCATTCACCCACCACCTCATCAGAAGCGTCCCCGCCACCCCGCCACCCCGTCATCATCTCTACCATCCCATGAACAAACCCACGCCTCCCCTCACCGCCCTCCTGCTCCTCGCCTGCGCCGCCTTCCCAGTGGGCTCCGTCCGGGCTGCCGATGCCGCACTGCCCTCCTCCCTCCTCGCCTCCAAAGCTCCTGCAAACGCCGTCAGCGTGGTCCAGGCCCGCGAAAAGGCGAAGCCCGGTGAGAAGATCGTCCTCCGCGGCAGAATCGGCGGACGCATGGTCTCACTGATGCCAAAGGCCGCCATCGCCGTACTGGCAGACGAAAAAACCATCACGGCTTGCGACGCCATGCCCGGCGACTCGTGCAAGACTCCGTGGGACTACTGCTGCGAGTCGCCCGAGAAACTCCAAGCCTCCACTGCCACCATCCAGGTCGTTGATGAGAAGGGCAAAGTCGTGCGCGCCTCCCTTCGTGGTCTCGGAGACCTGAAGGAGCTGAGCACCGTGGTGGTGGAAGGCACCGTCAATGCCGCATCTTCCAAGGACGTGCTCGTTGTCAATGTCTCCGCCATCCATGTGGAGAAGCCATGAGCATCGCAAGAATCCAGCCACAAACACAAAAAAACCGGGCGCCCCTCTGCGGAACGCCCGGATTTGATCCACCTGCAATGAAAGCTTCTTAGTCTCGAATGATGGTCGCCGAACCGGGGGGGTTGGTACCAGCCGCCGTCAGCGCGAGGTCACCCACATCAAAGTTGAGCCAGCCCACGGGCACCGGGGGGTGCTTCTGGTTTTCACCCATCACATTGAAGAACCCATCCGGCTTGTGGGCATTGCCTTCGCCCGCCCACGTGATGCTCACGTTGATTGGGGTGTTGGCAGGAGCAACGAAGACCATCTGTTCGGTCATGAGCAGAGTCTTGAGGGGTGCAGTGTTGAAGTCCTGCACGTCCCAGAACTCGATCTTGCCATACTTTTCGTGACCGACGTCGGTCCACACCGTGGCGCTCAGATGGAACTGGCCACCGTTGCCGTCTGTTCCCGAGCAACCCGGAGCTCCCAAGGTCGCCCCCTTGGCCTCAATGCCCCGGAAGACGAATTTGTAAACGCCGCCGAGGTCGTAATTTATTTTGAAAGGAGATGAAGTGGCTTTCACCTGACCAGCCGGCACGCCGGGTCCACCCAGCGTGATATCAGCCATGACGGGAAGAGCTAACAGGCAGAGGGACACTGAAAGAATCGCTTTCATGCATGCAACATAGAGCAAGATTTCGATTCAGCCTGCAATTTATAGCAATTATAGCAATCTTGAAAAGAATACCTAGGCGTTTATTTAGAAAGTTGCCAGCCAAGGCCTCAGCGTGTGCGTGTTGGGCGCGTTTCTTGCGACATGGTATCGGCTCGGCGCTTTATTTTTAAGAACCCTTAGCAACCGCCGAAGGGGAAATCAGGCCTGTTCCGTTGATCGTCGAAACGCGGTATTGGTGATTTTCGCCCGATGCCGCCGTGGAATCAACAAACCTCATTTCCGGGGCCGCAATGACTGGCGTATCCCCATGGGTCATTCCTTGCAGGAGAGGTGTGCCGTACTTGCCCACGGGCTTTTCTGGCACGCGGCCGATTTCCTTCCCGTCGCGTTCGATGATGAAGCCCGCGATTCCGCTCTCGAAGTCCGCTTCAGCCTTCCATGTAATCTCGCCGCCCGCGCTCACCTTCACTTCCGTCGGCGCAGGCGGTGGGGTGGTATCCGAGGGCCTGCCGGTCTTCACGTAGGACTCCCATGCCTTGGCGAACGCCTCATCCGGGAGCCAGTGCGCAGCCGCTTTGTCCCCGGCAAAGCCATTCGCCGATTGTGCCACGCCCGAGCCCGGCATCGTGTACCAGGCAAGGTCACGGTTCACGGGTCGCAGCTCCTGACTCCCACTCCCCGCCTCCGGCAGGCGCTGCTTCAGGCACGCGTCAAAAAAGGGAATCGCCAGATAGCGCGAGTCCCCGCACTCATGGCCGGTGAGTGGATCCGGCGCGGACCCTGCGGGCGCCCCGTGCTCCAGCCAGTGCTTCAGCATCGCACGATCTCCCACGCGCGCGGGACCGTGGCGTTTGTCCTCCGCCTCCTTCACCCCTCCATTGAACATGATGGGCACCGCATAGGACTCGGGCTTCGGTGTTGCTGCGGGAATTTCACCACGCTGCCACACGGCAAAAGCCGAGCCTGAGCGGAACCAGATGGTCGCGATACGCTCTGGATGCAGCGTGAGCATGATGCTCGACCAGAAGCCGCCACCCGAGTGACCCCACAAGCACCACGGCACGGTGCTGAGTTCCGGATGCTTCGATTGCGCCGCGAAGTCCGCCAACGCCTTTTGGAATGCCTTGTCGGATCCGTTGCGTGGATCACACCAGTTGCGGCAGTCCTTTTCCGTGAGCTGGTGATAGGCCGGGCCCAGCAGCGCGCAGTCCCACTTCTTCGCCAGTGCCTGCCAGTGCAGATCATAGGCCGCCGTCAGTCCCGTCTTGCCCGAGCCCTTGCCGCACCCGTGCTGATGCACGATCACCCCACGCAGTGTCTTCACCCCCTCGGGAATCCAGATCGTGTACGTTACCGGCATCTTGAGTTCCCCCGGTTTGTCGGACGTTTCATACCTCACCTGATAATAGGGCGGCGCGATGGGAGGCATTGCATCCGCTGGTTGGGTTTGTGCGACTGCTGCTGGAGCGGCGCACAGAAGGCTCAAGAGGATGCTGCGAATCATAAAGGGATGGCTTGGTGATGATACATTGCCAGGGCGAGTGGCTGGAGCATCCTAATCAATACTGTGTCGACTTTCGGTGTTGATTGGCTCTGGCAATTCGTCCCGGAGGGACGCTGGAACGCTAGCCGGTGGTGCAGGGAGTGTTAACGACCGCAACCACCGGATCCACCAGCGAAATACGCGCGTCCCGGAGGGTCGCCGGAAGGGTATCATAAGCTCCTGCACCACGAATGATCGTGGGTGCCTCTTCGACAGGGCATCACCCCATCGTCACCTGCACCGCACCTGCGGCATGGCGGGCCTTTTCCCGCGCCTCTTCAATGCTTGCGCCACGGGCCACGGCCACGCCCATGCGGCGTTTGCCCTTCACCTCCGGCTTGCCGAAGAGACGCAAGGCGGTGTCAGGCTCGCTCAACGCTGCGGCCAGATTGCCGAAGCTCACATTCTTCGAGTGACCCTCGGGAAGGATCACTGCTGAGGCTGTTGGTCCATGCTGGCGGATGTTCGGAATGGGCAGGCCCAGGATGGCACGCGCATGCAGCGCAAACTCGCTGAGGTCCTGCGACAGCAGCGTGACCAGGCCCGTGTCATGCGGACGCGGCGACACTTCGCTGAACCACACGGTGTCCCCCTTCACAAAGAGCTCCACGCCAAAGATGCCCCAGCCTCCCAGCGCATTCGTGATGGCACCCGCGATGCGTTCGCTCTCCTCCAGCGCCGCCTTCGTCATGGGCTGCGGCTGCCAGCT
>JAEYUU010000244.1 GCA_023429545.1 Verrucomicrobiota bacterium | reverse complement strand
TCGAGCACCAGCCTGACATCGCTATCCATGGCCACGCGGCCCACGACGGTCTCGGGAAGGAAGAACGTCATGTACACATCCCCCAAGTCCACCAGGTTGAGGACCTTCCCGCCCACGCCCAGCACTTCACCTGCCTGCGCAATCCGGTACTGCACCCGGCCACCGCGTGGTGACTTCAACGTGCAATCGTTGATGTCGGATCGAACTCTGGCGACGGTCGCCGCAGCTGCCTCGACTGTGGATTTTGCGCCGCTCACCTGGGCCTTGGCTGCCTGGATGGCTGCTTCCGCCGCCGCCACCTGGGCCTGGGCTGCGCTGATGGCCGCCTCCGAGCTTTTGACGGTGGCGCGGTCATCATCAAGCGTCTGGGCGGCCAGCGCACCGCGGGCGGCCAGCGTCTCCGAACGCTGGAGGCGCAGCTTATACGCAATGAGTTCGCTCTCCCGCTGCACGACCACGGCGGCAGCCGCCACCTTTTCACTCTCCCGGGCTGCCACCTGCGCCACCGCGCTGCTCACGGCATTTTCCGCCTGGCGGTGCTGGGCCTGCGCTTCAGCAAGTTGGGCCTCCAGCGACTCCGACTGGATGCGGGCCAGCACCTGCCCCTCCGTCACGAAGTCCCCCTCATTCACCAGAATCTCCTGAATCCTGCCCGCAATTTTCGTGGCGATGTCGATCTCGGTCGCTTCAATGCGCCCATTCCCGCTGGCGAGACCTGCATCTTCATCTCCGCCGCGGATATAAAACCACCATCCAAGTCCAACCGCCGCAAGGAGCAGCAGCGCGAAGCCAAGTGTGCGTTTTTTCATATGCGTGTAAACCCGTGAGCCGTTCCACACCTCCGGTCGAGCGGTGGCGTCGGCGGAAAAGCGATGTCAGCGGCAGCACTGAACTCACGATAGGATGCTTCCCAGGGCATAAGCTTCCACGCTCCGCTTGTCAAAAGCTGGTCGCTCCGTGTGCGCCGCGTGCCGAGTACGGCAAAATGCGTGGGCGTCCGCAATCGCCGGATGGTCAATATAGGCGCGAAGCTCGCCAATTCCTGCCCGGTGTCCACCGCTCTCCCCGGGTAGGATAAATGGGTGCACGCATGCGCCGCGAGCATCAACGGATGTACGTTCCACTCCCTGCACGGCGTTTGCTCCCCGGTTCCACAACCCAATAATTTCATGAGCGCAGTGCTCCCACCTCCACTTCGCTCGCAGCCGGACGCAGCGGCATCATTCTATCATCTGGCCCCGGGGCACGTCGAAGGCCGCGCCTGTGCCGGGACCGCGTGCTTTGTGGCAAGACATCTCAATCCCCAATGCTGGCAGCGTGCGGTGGACGAAGAGCCGCACATCCACTGCCTGGGAAAGTGCTACGCCGCGCCGGCTGAGTTCCGGTCCAGCGACAGCGACACTCCACCGCGCATGGAGGTGCATGCTTCTCGGGCCATCGTTCTCGGAAGGCTGGTCGCCGGCGGCACGCGCACCCTGGCGGGCTACAAGCGTCACGGTGGTTATCTTGCCCTGCGGAAGGCTCTCGCGGGACCTCCCGCGGACGTCCTTCGTGAGATGGATGCGTCCGGATTGCGCGGGCGTGGCGGCGCTGGTTTCCCCGCCGGCAGGATATGGCGCGCGGTCGCCGCGCAGTCCGCTACGGAGAAGCACGTCATAGCCAACGCGGATGAAGGTGATCCTGGCGCCTATGTGGACCGGTTTCTCATGGAGGGTGATCCTCACAGCGTCATTGAAGGGATGATCCTCGCGGGATATGCCGTGGGCGCGAGCCATGGCTGGATCTATCTCCGCAGTGAATATCCACTGGCGGCAAAAACGCTGAGTGCGGCGCTCATGGAGGCGCGGGCCGAAGGCATCCTGGGTGGACGGGTTCTCGGGCATGACGATTTCAGCTTCGACATCACGCTGCACGTGGGACGTGGGAGCTACCTCTGCGGCGAGGAGACCGCGCTGATCCACTCCATCGAGGGACGACGCCCGGAGGTGACCGCCCGCCCGCCGCTCCCCACGGAGCGGGGGCTCTTTGGCCTGCCCACCCTGGTGAACAATGTGGAGACTCTTGTGAGCGTGCCGGACATCGTCACCCATGGCGGCGCTGCGTATCACGCACTGGGCTTCTCCCAAAGCCGCGGCACCAAAGTGGTTTCACTGAACTCGCTCTTCCACAGGCCGGGGCTCTACGAGGTGGAGTTCGGTGTCCCGGTCCGGTACATCGTGGAGGAACTCGGTGGTGGTCTTCGCGATGGGGGGCTGAAGGGCGTCATCATCGGCGGACCGCTCGCGGGCATCGTGCCGCCGCACCTGCTGGATACGCCATTGGGCTTTGAAGAACTGCGCGCCATCGGCGCCGCGGTCGGGCATGGAGGAGTTGTTGCATTTGATGAACGCACACCCATCGCCGCGCTGGTGCATCATGTGTTCTCGTTTGGCTCCCGTGAGTCTTGTGGCAAATGCACCCCATGCCGCTGCGGGAGCGCGCGCATCGAGCAGATTTTCCGTGGTGTCATGACCTCCGGCAGCGCGGCCCGCGATCAAGACACCGAGTGGCGTGATCTGATCGAGGCTCTCAAATGGACGAGCCTCTGCGGCCACGGCACGGGGCTGGCGGATTTCGCCGCGTCCGTGTTACGCTATTACGGAAAGGAGCTGGAACCATGTTTTCAGTAAGCATTAACGGACAGGCCAGAGAGGTTGAGGAGGGCATGACCATCCTCGATGCGCTCCGTGCAGCGGACATCGAAGTCCCGACGCTCTGCCATGATGACCGATTGCAGCCATGCGGCGCCTGCCGTCTTTGCGTGGTGGCTGTCAAAGGCTGGAACCGTCTCGCCACGGCTTGCAACACCGCTCTCGCCCCGGGCATGGAGATACAGACGCATTCACACGAGGTCGAGGACATGCGCCGCACCTTGCTGCGTCTTCTGGCCCGGGAGTATCCGCCTGAGGCCGTTGATCGGCCACCGGAGAAACCCTTCCACCGATGGCTGCGGCACTATGGGGTCACCGCCGGTGGCGGAACCGCGAAGGGCACATCGGACCCCAGCGCGGCAGCGTCTCAGACCTCCTCTCCGTCGCCTGCTGCTTTCCGGGACGCATCGCACCCATACATCCAGGTGGACATGACACAGTGCATCACGTGCTACCGCTGCGTGCGCATCTGTGAGGAGGTGCAGGGCCAGTTTGTCTGGCGGGCCTGGAATCGGGGAGACCACACACGCATCATGCCGGAAACGGCGGGACCGCTGCTGGAAAGCGCCTGTGTGAGCTGCGGCGCATGCGCCGACACCTGCCCCACC
This sequence comes from Verrucomicrobiota bacterium, assembly GCA_023429545.1. Classification (GTDB taxonomy): domain Bacteria; phylum Verrucomicrobiota; class Verrucomicrobiia; order Verrucomicrobiales; family Verrucomicrobiaceae; genus Roseimicrobium. The sequence goes on along the minus strand of JAEYUU010000244.1, from coordinate 255 downwards.
GGGGCGCTGGAGGACAAGACGGTGCTCGCCCATGGAGTACCCACCGCATGGACACGCACGACCTGCCCCTACTGCGGCACCGGATGCGAGATGCTGGTGGGCACGCGAGAGGGACGCATCACCCAGTCGCGCCCGGTCCTCGATGCACCCGTGAGCAAAGGGCACCTGTGTTCGAAAGGCCGCTACGCTTTTGAATTCGCGCATGCGCAGGATCGCATCACGGAACCGATGCTGCGGAGCCATGGAGAGTGGCAG
>JAEYUU010000222.1 GCA_023429545.1 Verrucomicrobiota bacterium | reverse complement strand
GAACTGAACACCGCATCCATGCGCCCGAGAAACTCCCCAGGTACACTTTGGATCCTCAGCCCGAAAAAATCCTTGATCTGCGTGCTGGCAATGAGCACGGCGATGCCGTTGGTGAATCCAATGACGACAGGCCGCGGAATGTATTTGATGGCAGTGCCCAGGCCGGTAAGCCCCAGGATCATGAGGAGCATCCCGGCCATGAGCGTGCACATGTAGAGACCATCGATGCCGTGCTTGCTGACGATGCCGGCGACAATGACAACAAAGGCGCCGGTGGGTCCCCCAATCTGGGTGGAGGAACCGCCCAGTGCGGACACCAGGAAACCGGCAATGACCGCCGTGTAAATGCCTGTCTCTGGCGCCACGCCCGAGGAGATGGCAAAGGCCATCGCCAGCGGTAGTGCCACCAGACCCACCGTGAGGCCCGCGACGAGATCCGAAAGGAACTTCCCTGCAGTATAGCCCTTGAGGCAAAGGATCGACTTGGGGACGAAGGATTCCTGCTTGCGGGATTTCATCGTTGGAAATGTCCGTTCGACTAAATCAATTACGCGCTTTTTCCGCCTTGCTGCCAATGGGACTTCACGATTTCTGCAGGATGGCCGGCGGCTGAATTCCCGGCATAGAGAAAAAATGCCGCAGCGATCGCAGACGTTTACATCCGGGCGAGCGCGCTTGAAAGCGGCCCATTGATCTGCTGACAGCGTCTCAAGACAGCTTCGACAGATGCCGTTCCCTGCCGAGGCATGGGGCCTGCTTGCCGTGTGACACGAAGACAAGTGCGCCCAAGCGCCGACCAAAACGCCCGTCACAGCGCAAACCGGCTTGATGCGCCTCCACGGTGGCTGCCTCTTATCCCGCCTGCATCTTGCCAGCACGGCGTTTTATCCAGAGACGCAACTGGCCACTGAAAGCGGTCTCCTCACAATCGTAACAGGATGGAATCTCCTCGCAGTCGCCCCAGAAAGTAACGACGCGAGTGCCTTCGGGAAGGAGTGAGAGTTCACCACAAACGTAGCTCGTGTATTGAAAATAGAGTGTGGCGCTCAAATCCACCACCTCATCAATCCTGAGCGACTCAAACACATTCTCCTCAAAGGGATTGAAGATATAGAAGGCGTCAAAATCACGGAAGTTCACGTCGGTCACATTCGCTTGGATGATGTTTACGCGCGGTATGCCATACCGCCCGAGCATGAGCCTCGCTGTCCGGCATAAATTGCCCCGCTGCTCAACCCCGGTGAAATGTCCAAGTGTCGTGGCAGCACCAATGGCGCAAAACTTTCCTGGACCGCATCCCACATCCAGCACACGGGTGCCGGGTCCGGTGACCAGCCACTGCGCGGCCTGGCGGCCGGCTTCCACAGGGGTCCAGTGGCAGGGGGAAAGGCTCCTGACCCGCTCTGGAAACACCCTGTCGAATTCCTCGTCCCCTATCAATCGCAATAGCTCTGCGGTTGCGTCGCTGATTGAATGGGCGTCTCCGGAACAAGGTTCTGACAGCATGTCCGTCCAGCATCGCACGTCTCATGCCTGTCAGCGAGCCCGCATTTGGAGGCGATCACCCCATCCCACGAGCCGCCAGCGTGGATTCAGGCACACTATCGAGAGACCCGAAGGCGGAAGGGCCACCGTTCAGTTCGCATCCAGATCATCGGGCTTTTTCTTCGCGCCCTTCTTTTTTTTGGGAGGACCGGCACTCTCGGGATGGAGGCCTGCCATGCGGGGAGTGATGGGACGCACCGGGCCACCATTGATGGCATGGGGATGCGCGGCGATTACGCGCTCCACCTCCTTCCAATTCGCCACGACCTTCGCGGCCACAGTTGGATCCTTCTTCTTCCAGTAGCCATCCATGAGGCGAATGTTGTCCACGATCAGCGTGGTGTAAGTGAGGCCCGCCTGCACAAACTCGACCCGCTGGCGGTAGATTGGCGCAGCTTCCTTCACCGCAGCCGCTGCGGCATCGAGCCTGAGCTGTGATTCACGAAGGAGTTCCGGTGTATACAGCTTGGGGAAGTCAAAGACCTCCGCCTCCATCTGCTCCGAGGTGAAGGTCATGCGCGCCCTTTCCAATCCCTCGTAGTACGCGCGTACGTGCGAAGCTGCAGGACCGAATCCGCGCTGGTAGTAGTCCTGCAAAACTACCTCGATATCCAAGGAAGGATTCCAGACCAGTTGTCCCATCAAATAGTACTGCGGTCCCATCGTGGCCCAGTGTTCCCAGACGCCGTCGATGAAGATGCCTTTGCACCCCGCAGCGGCGACCGCCTTGAGGTCCCTGGCGGTCTGCTGCACCGAAAGATCCGGGAGACCCTGCTGCCAGCCTGCAGGGCTGCCGGTGTTGGGACGCCAGAGGAGATGGGAAGTGACCTTGGTCCAGGCGTCCCACTGCTGGCGATAGGTATCGCCACGCGTGGAGCCACGATCCACCAAGCCGGTCCTGCCGAGGAAATTCGCCACACATGAGATGATCACATTCTCCGCCGGACGCGCGGCAACTGGCGCGGGCCGCGAATGGCCATAGCTCATCATCATCACCGTGTATCCCTTGCCAGGATACCTCTGCTCCAGCAATCCGGCCAGCTTGTTGGCAAACGTCACGTCCCGGTCAGACAGCGCCGGACGCTCGGCATTCTGCTTGTACCAGTTGAAGACACGCGGCTCGCCTTCCGGATGATCCCATGCGGCACAATCCTTGCATACGCAGTGACCGCTGGCCCATCCGTCATTCGGAGATGCATTGAACATGGTTTGTCCCGGATGCTCCGCCAGTTCCTCCTCCACCTGCTTGAGCCACAGCTCCCACACCTTGGGATTGGATGCACACAGCTTGACCGTGCGCGGATTGGGAAAGCCACTGCGCGTGCCATCCGGTTGCAGGGCAAAGATTTCCGGATGGGTCTTGTGATAACGCTCCCACCAGTCGCCAAAGCCATGACCACCCTCCATGGGCATGGAGTCGAGCATCAAACGCTGATGCAACGTCCAGTCGTGCGAGCGCCCGTAGCCGCCTCCGTCTTGGGATGAATAGTGAAACACACCACCGCGTGAAACGATGGAGGGATGATAGCGATACTCCATGGGTGCGACCTTGATGGTGTCGCTTTTCACCACACCCTCACCCAACTCGCCGGGCCACAGCCATCGCACGCCGAGTTGATCCTGCAGGAACGTGTACACTGCGTTCGCTGTGCCCGACTCCTGCTGAAACCCGACCGCTTTGCGGTTCCGGTCTTGGACGGTATTCGATCCTGGAATCCAGCGATCACGTCCGGCGATGACCACATGCTTGTCATTCGACGCGATCAGGATTTCCTCGGGATGTTTGAAATCGAAATCCGTCTTTGGAAATACCGACTTCAACACGGGCTGATATCCGACCCAGATAGCACGCTGCGGCATCTCCGTGGGCGCCCCTTCAAGGATCTGTGGTTTCGCTCCGGCTATTTTCTCCATGCACCGCGCCAACTCCGTTGCCGCTTCCTTCGTGCGCGGCGGCGCATCCTTCGCCACCACAATGGGCGCGGGAGGAAGGTCCTTTGAAACAAGAATCAAGTCAGCGGCAAACGCGTTCCCGCCGACAACTGAAGAAAAGGCCAGCAAGGTGCAGAGGAAAGTTTTCATTCGTGAGTTCTCCGGTGGTCCGGCGGCGTGGTGAACGTGGCGTGTTCCGGCAGCTTTCAGCATAGTCATGATAGGCTGTGAATTTTTCACGCACTATCGTAGCGCACCGACCTCACGGCGTCGTCGCCGGGGAACCACGACTCGCCCCAGCAGGTTGACACGACAATCCGCGGTGGGTACTATAATTGATGACTCGCACTGCGGCAGAGAACATGAATTGCTCACGCGCATGTGGAGAATAGCAGCGGACACGGGCGGCACGTTCACCGATTGTCACGGCATGGCTCCGGATGGCAGCGAGCACCGCGTGAAAGTGCTTTCCACGGGATGTCTCCGAGCCACCGTGCAAGAACTGAAGGGCTCTCACAGCCTTGTGCTGCAAGGTGGATGGCGCATGCCGGAGGATTTTTTTCGTGGCTTCGTGGTTCGTTCCGTCTCGGTGCAACATGGAAGCCCGGGGGCTGGCGGAGCAGCATCTATGGAGGTGAAGCATTCGCGGGAACTGACCGGCTCGGAAGTCGGCACGGTGCTGGAGTTTGAGGAAGGCATCGACGCGCTCGCGGCCTTCCCCGCAGGGTCTGCGGTGGAACTCACCACTGGCGAAGCAGCGCCAGTGCTTGGGGCGCGCCTGCTCACCGGCACCGCTCCCGGCGCCGCATTTCCCCCCGTGCATTTCCGCCTGGCTACCACGCGCGCCACAAATGCGCTGCTGGAGCGCAAGGGTTCACGCGTGGCCTTCTTCATCACGGAAGGCTTCGGGGATTTGCTGCTGATTGGTGACCAACGCCGTCGGCACCTCTTTGCGCTGAAGCACGAACCTCGTGAAGTGCACTATGATACCGTATGCGAGGTGAAGGAGCGGCTTGATGCGAAGGGCGACCTTGTTCGTGAGCTTGATACGGAAGGCTTGAAGAAGACCGCGGAGCGATGCGTGGCAGATGGAATCACTGCGGCAGCGGTGAGCCTGTTGCACAGCGACGTGAATTCCGCACACGAACAGCAAGTGCGCGAGGTCCTGCTCGCGGCCGGCTTCACGCATGTGTCGCTGAGCAGCGAACTCGCTCCCTTCATCCGCATCCTGCCACGCGCACAAAGTGCCGTGGCCAATGCCTATCTCACGGGACCGGTCTCTCAATTCATCTCCGATGTCAGCGCCCCCCTGCCCCGTGATGGATCCAGCACGCTGCTCATGATGACCAGTGCAGCGGGACTGGAGCCTGAGTCCAGCATCAAGCCGAAGGACCTCCTGCTGAGTGGTCCAGCGGCAGGAGTGCTGGGAGCACTGCATGCGGCGCAACGCCTCGGCTGCCAGCGCATCATCACCTTCGACATGGGTGGCACGAGCACTGACGTCGCGAGGCTGGACGGTGCGGCAGGGTATCGCTTCACGCAGACGGTGGGAGGCATCACCCTGCTGAGCCCAAGTGTGGCCATTGAGACGGTGGCGGCGGGAGGTGGGTCCATCTGCGCATGGTCGCCGCAGGGTCTCGCCGTCGGACCGCAAAGCGCCGGCTCGGATCCCGGTCCCGCGTGTTACGGTCGAGGCGGGCCGCTCACCGTCACTGATGTGAATCTGCTGCTGGGGCGCTTCGATCCAGCGCGCGCTCCCATTCCGCTCAACCGCGCTGCCGCGGAGGACCGGCTCGCTGAACTGCTGAACACCGTGAACGCTGAAGCGCAGCGTGGCCTCACGCGGGACGACCTGCTGCACCAACTCCTCGCCCTTGCCACGGAACGCATGGCGGATGCCATCCGGAAAATATCTGTGCTGGAAGGATATCACCCCTCCGACTACGCACTGCTGGCCTTCGGTGGCGCCGGTCCGCAGCACGCCTGCGATGTGGCAGAGAGCCTGGGCATCACCACGATCCTTGCACCGCATCACGCGGGTATACTGAGCGCGGTGGGATTGCAGGAGGCGCTGCCGGAACGGTTTGCAGAGAAGCAGGTGCTCCGCTTGCTGGATGACGTGGCAGCGGATGTTCCGCAATGGCTGCGCGATCTGCGTCGCGATGCGGAAGCGCAGCTCGCATCCGTGGCAGCGCAGGCTCATGTGGATGGATCAACGTCGCAGCCAGCGTTTCGCCAGATCGCGGAGCTTCGCCTGCGCGGGCAGGAGACGCCATTGCAGATCGAGTTCGCGGATGCGACCACCCTGGGCAGCGCCTTTGCTCAACGCTACACGCATCTTTTTGGATATGCACCACCCTCGGGGAAACCCGTGGAGCTGGTGAGCCTGCGTGTGATTGCGCGGAGTGCGGGAGCGGACCCACACACGGAACCCACGATGGCACAGGCTGCAGAAGTCCAGGGCCCGCATCTCGTGCAGGACGCCTTCAGCACGCTGGTCATCGACGCAGGCTGGCGCGGCACGGACCATCCGGGGGTGGGATGGATCCTGCGCAAGTCTGCTGCCGCAACTGCTTCCGCCACTGGCGAGAAAAGCATTCCGCCGGATCTCATGCGGCATCGCTTCACCAGCATCGTGGAGGATATGGGCGCCCTGCTGAGGCGCACGGCGCTCTCCACGAACATCCGCGAACGTCTCGATTTTTCCTGTGCACTGCTGGATGCGGAAGGGCGGCTGGTGGTGAGCGCCCCGCACATCCCCGTGCATCTTGGCGCACTCGGTGTCTGCGTGCGTGAGGTGATGCGCGCGTGCGCGATGCACGAGGGGGATACCGTCATCACAAATCATCCCGCATTCGGCGGCTCCCACCTTCCTGATGTGACCCTCATCACGCCCGTGCATGATGACGCCCATCGTCTGCTTGGCTTTGTGGCGAATCGCGCCCATCACGCCGAGATCGGTGGCCGGTCTCCCGGATCGATGCCCGCAAACGCAACGTCGTTGGTTGAAGAAGGTGTGGTCATTCCACCCCTGCTGCTGCGAGGTAATGGCGACGTGCGCCTCGAGGAGATGAGAACCCTGCTCCTCGGGGCGCCGCATCCCACCCGTGGGGCAGAGGACAACCTGGCAGATTTGCAGGCCCAACTCGCGTCAAACCTGCTGGGAGCGGAGCGTTTGCGTGAACTGGCGCGCGTCACTGACACCAGTGCCGCCATGACCTGGTTGTTGAGCGAGTCACGCCTGCTCATGCGACGCTACCTTGATTCCATTCCCGAAGGCTCGGCAGAGGAGTCGCTCGACGACGGGCGTCTCATTCGCGTCCATCTGCGCAGGAAGGGCGACCGGCTCGAGATTGATTTCGCTGGCACCTCTGCCCAGCATCCCGCGAATCTGAATGCCACCCCGGCCATTCTCCGCAGCGCGGTCCTGTATGTGCTACGTCTCGCCCTGCAGGAGGACCTTCCACTCAATGAAGGCCTGATTGAGGATGTCGATATTCTGCTGCCTGAAGGCTCGCTGCTCAGTCCCATCTTCACTGAAGATGCCGCGAAGTGCCCCGCCGTGGTGGGTGGAAACACCGAGGTGAGCCAGCGTGTAGTGGACACCTTGTTGAAAGCATTCGGCCTGCAGGCGTGCAGCCAGGGCACGATGAACAACTTCCTCTTTGGCAACGCCCGTTTCGGCTACTACGAAACGCTGTGCGGCGGTACCGGCGCAGGCCCGGGATATCACGGCAGTGATGCCATGCACTCGCACATGACCAACACTGCCATCACGGATCCAGAGATCATTGAGCGGAGATATCCCGTGCGACTGCGGCAATTTGCCATCCGGCGCAACTCCGGCGGCACAGGGAAATGGAACGGCGGCGATGGCGTGGTCCGCGAAGTGGAGTTTCTGGAGCCCCTCACGCTCTCTCTGCTCACGCAGCATCGCAAAGTCGCGCAGTATGGCGTGGATGGCGGCGAGCCTGGCCAGCGCGGCCGGCAGACACTGGTGCATCCTGACGGAACATCAGAGGTCCTGCCATCCAGCGTGACGAGGGACGTGGCACCTGGGGATCGCGTACGCATTGAAACTCCAGGAGGGGGAGGTTTCGCAAGCCGCCCCGCTGCCGATTGACAACGCACCGGAGAAACCGAGTATCATGGTCTTGTCATTCCCTCCCAAAAAAATGACGACCGTGGCGACTGGCGATATTGCTGTCATCATTCCTCTGCACAATGGGGCTCGCTGGATCATGGAAACACTGGCGTCCGTGCTGGCGCAGACACACCCGGCAAAGGAGATCATCGTGGTGGATGACCACTCCACGGACGAAGGGCCCGCCATGGTGAAACGCATGCCTGGGGTGCGCCTGCTGTCCAACCCCTCCAAAGGCGGCGGACCGGCCAGGGACTTCGGTCTGGACGCCTCTGTCTCTCCCCTGATTGCATTTCTCGATCAAGACGACGTCTGGTCGCCCTGTCACTTGGAATTCCTGGCCCCACTGCTGGATCATCAGCCGCGGGCACTGGCAGCGGCGGCGAACTGCCACGCCTTCTCAGGCGCGGCACCGGCCTTTGGGCCGCGTCCTTCCACAGTCACGCCGCGAAGGCTGCACCTGTGGCATCACTTTCCCTTCGGCTTGATTGAGTCTCCCTCACTCGTGCTGGCCCGGCGCGAAGCCTATGACCTCGCCGGCAGGTGGTCGGACCAGACCAGGACTGTCGCAGACCTGGAGCTGTGGCTGCACGTCGAGTTGCACGGGGAGTTCTGGAGCAGTGACCAGGTGACGGTGGCGCGCCGCGTTCATGCCACCTCATTCAGCGGAACGATGCGCAGCCGAGATGTCGGGAAGTACCTGAGCACTTTGAAGAAATGTGCGGCAAAACTGCTGGCACTTCGCAACGAACATGACGCGTCCGTGGCAGAACGGCTTCGGCTGCGGGCATCCCTTCTGGATTCCCTTCATTCGATTGCGCTGGCCCTTCAGGCAAGTGACCTGGCGGCACTGGAGCAAGCAGCAGGAATGTACGAATCTGCGCTGGCAGCCGAGTCCGGCGAATTCAAACGTACTGCCCTGGCGAATTTGGCATGGTTCCTCGATCCGATGATCCGCAGCCACCGACAGGCCCGTGAAGCATGGTGGCGGCTGGCACGTTCGCAGGAGCGTTCCACCTCCCTTCTGGCGCCATGGCTGAAGGAATCGATCAATCAGTGGCCAGTCCCTGTGCGGGTGCGCCTGTTGGCGACGGCTCCGTGGAGCACGGCTCGTTGGAAGCATGTCGCCAATGGGATTGCCGCTTCCGCCGGAAAGCAGACAGCACAACTGCATTCGGCACATGTCGATGTCGATGGCTGGGTCCCTCGACGCTGCGTCATTGGCCATTTTGCCACCGGGCCATGGGAGACTCTACGCATTCGTGTGGAGTTGCCGTGGTGGCTGCCCCGGGCACCGCAGTCCTTCACCATTCTCTGCGGCAAGGGAGGCATCCAGCACCAATGCAGCATCAAGAACGGCATCCATGAGATCTTTGTCTCCAAGATGCCCGAATGGAGAGACGCGGCCTCCGTGACCATCATCTGTGAGCACTCATTTGCCCTGCCCAACGATGGCCGGGAGCGTTCCCTGAGGATTCTTGAGGTCGATACACTTGCGACCCGCCAAAAAGAACCCATCCTTGTGAAGCGCAGCAACGTCCAGAAAAGACCGTGACAGATTAATGCACCGACCTTCCCCTCCGGAAGGCGTGAATTCCGCCCTATTCGCCAAGATGGCTTTGACCGGTTCAACTCTTCGAATTCCCTTCAACAGGCCCTCTGTTGCGGGTGCCGAGTTTGAGCACATGAGGGAAGCCGTGGCTCAGGGCAACCTTGGCGGGGAGGGAGTCTTCAGCGTTAAATGCTGCGACTTTCTTCGTGACTATCTTCAGTCGACCGAGGTGCTCCTCACCTCCTCTTGTACCGCAGCCTTGGAAATTGCCGTGCAAACAGCCGGCATCGGGCTTGGGGATGAGGTGATTGTCCCATCGTTTACCTACGTCTCCACTGCCAACGCAATCATCCGCCAGGGAGCCGTTCCTGTATGGGTGGACATTCGTCCGGACACGCTTTGCATGGATGAATCGCTGGTCGCCAGAGCCGTCACGGCAAAGACACGCGCTATCCTTCCGGTGCATTATGGCGGCATTCCCTGCGAGATGGCCGCGCTGCGGCAGATGGCAGCGCAGCACAACCTTGCGATCATCGAAGATGCGGCGGCAGCTCTGGGCTCGCAACACCGCGGGCAGGCTGTGGGCGCCTGGGGTGACTTCGCCTGCTTCAGCTTTCACGAAACCAAGAATGTGAGCTGCGGCCAGGGAGGTGTGCTTTGCATCAACAAGCCTGAACTGGCAGACCAGGCCCGCATCATCCGGGACCGCGGGACGAACCGGCACCTCTTCATGAAGGGTGAGGTCGATCAATATGCGTGGGTGGGCCGGGGCTCAGCATATGGATTGAGCGAGCTGGCGGCCGCCTTTCTTTGGGGGCAGTTGGAGATGATTGACTCCATCGGCAGCCGGCGAGAACAGCAATTCCTGCGCTACCATGAGGCTCTGTCCCCCCTTGTGGACCAGCAAATGATCCGTCTCCCGTCATGCCGGGCCGAAAGCGTTTGCAACCACCACACATTCGCCCTGATCACCCGGAGTGCCGGTGAACGTGACAGACTTCTCGCGCACCTTCGCAGCCATGGGATTCTGGCTGCGCCTCATTATGTACCGCTTCACACTTCTCCCATGGGGCGGACCGTCGTCGGGCCAGTGCCCCACCTGCCCGTGACGGAGTCGATCAGCGGGCTGCTTGTCCGACACCCCCTTTTTCATAGCCTGGGTGAGTCCGAACAAGATGAGGTGATCGATGCCGTCCTCGCATTCTACCCGGACACGATGCCCCTCTCTGCCTCCCTGGCGGCAACGACCTGAATCCATCCGGCTTTCCATGAAACCCCTCGTGATATTTGGCTGCGGCGATTTTGCAGAGATCGCGCATCTCTATTTCGAGGAAGCGGGGCGCGAGGTGGCAGCGTTCACCATGGATGCCCCGGACAGGACAGAGCTTTACGGAAGACCAGTGGTGCCGTTTGAATCTGCCGTCTCAAAGTATCCAGCTTCAGACTTTGATCTGTTTGTGGCCATTGGCTATCGTCGGCTGAATGAAGGACGCGCCGCCGTATTTCACCGCTGCGAGGCGCTCGGCTACACGCTGGCCAGCTTCATCAGCCCGCGTGCCTTCATTCATGCGACGGCGAGAATTGGAAGAAACGTGTTCGTGTTCGAGGACAACGTGGTGCAGCCCCACGT
>JAEYUU010000203.1 GCA_023429545.1 Verrucomicrobiota bacterium | reverse complement strand
CGCTCACGTCTTGACTGCCCGCCTTCCTTCATCACACTGCCATACTCACTCATGCAGAAGCAGGTGGGCAAGTTGATGCCATCGATCAACGGAGATTCCATTTTCCTGGTCGAACGCAATCGGATGCGAGCCCGGTTCAACGGTGAACAACGGCGTCAATCCCATTGGCCGTGATTGGACGGAAAGCTTCAAGTGCAGGGTGCTTGGATAACACGGAATAGGGCTGCAGAGCCACCAAAAGTACGGTGGATCATAGTGCCGGTCGGGTGCCTCCCATCTGTCATTGACATGGGAAAAGCTCCGTTCGCTAAGGGACGACCAGACAGAAAAACTCAAGGGCGAAGAATGCCCGATGATAGGGATTTCAATGTGGCCACGGATGAAGAAGTGTTGGGCGTCCACGACGCAAAGGTCCTGGTTGAGTTCAACCCGCTTTTCAAACTCCTCCTCGGGCACCAAGGCCTTCCATGGAGCATCAATGCCGAGGCAAGTGGGAAGTTCCCCGTGCTCCTTACCACAATCTGGACATCTCCAATTCATGCCGGTGATCAATGCGCCTCCAGCCAGTTCCTCCCCGTACCCGTCTCCACCAGCACCGGCACGCGAAGGGGCAGGGCATGCTGCATGGCATCCACAATGATTGTCCTCACTGTCTCCACCTCCTCATTGGGCACTTCGAAGAGAAGCTCATCGTGCACCTGCAGGAGCATGCGCGTCTTGAATCCTCCTTCGCGGAGCAGACGATCCACGGTGATCATGGCGAGCTTGATCATGTCTGCGGCGGTGCCCTGGATGGGCGTGTTCATCGCCACGCGTTCGGTGGCATTGCGGACCGTGGCGTTGGAGGAGTTGATGTCCCGCAGGAAACGACGGCGTCCCGTGAGCGTGGCCACGAAGCCGCGCTTGCGGGCATCCTCCACCTCGCGCTCCATGAACTCCTTCACGCCTGGGTACTGGATGAAATAGCTGTCGATGATCTGCGCGGCCTCCGTGCGTGGGATGCCGAGGCGCTGGCTCAGGCCGAAGGCGCTGATGCCATAGATGATGCCGAAGTTCACCATCTTCGCCGTGCGGCGCATGTCGGAGGTGGTCTCCTCCAAGGGCACATTGTACACCTTGGCGGCGGTGGCGGTGTGAATGTCCAGCCCACGCTGGAATGCCTCCGCCATGGCATCATCACCGCTGAGCGCGGCCATCACGCGCAGCTCAATCTGTGAATAGTCCGCGCTCAGCAGCACCCAGCCCTCCTTCTCGGGAACGAAGGCCTTGCGAATCTCGCGCCCCGCATCGCTGCGGATGGGAATGTTCTGCAGGTTGGGATCGGAGGACGCCATGCGTCCCGTGGCCGCCATGAGCTGGTGAAACGTGGTGTGCACCCGGCCATCCACCGGATTGACCGCGGCCGGCAGCGCATCCACATAGGTGTTTTTCAGCTTGGTCGATTCGCGGTATGAAAGGATGTCCTCGATGATGGGATGCACCCCCACCAGTGATTGCAGCGTCTGCTCGTTCGTCTGGTACTGGCCCGTCGCCGTCTTCTTCGGCTTGTCGATCAAGTGCAGATGGTCAAACAGCACTTCCCCAAGCTTCTTGGGTGAGTTGAGATTGAAGGGGAATCCGGCATGGTTGTGGATGCGCGCCTCCAACTCGCGGGCGCGCAGCTCAAGGGTCTGGCCAATCTCGTCCAGCGTAGGCACATCCACCTTCACACCGGCATGCTCCATGCGCACCAGCACGGGCAGCAGCGGCGCCTCGATTTCGTAGAACACCTTGTGCTGACCCTGCTTCTCCAACTCGGGGCGCAGGAGGCTCGCGAGTTGCAGCGTCACGTCGGCATCCTCTGCCGCATATTCCGCGAGCGGCTCCAGTGGCACTTCCGCCATGCTCTTCTGCGGTGTCGGTCCCTTCTTCTCACCAATCAAACTGGTGATCGAGATGGGCGTGTAGCCGAGATAACGCTCGCTCAAGTAGTCCATCCCATGTCGTTGGTCTGGCTCAATGAGCGAGTGCGCGAGCATCGTGTCAAAGAACGGACCCACTACCTCAATGCCGTGTGCCAGCAGCACACGCAGGTCGAACTTGAGATTGTGCCCGATTTTTTCCGCCTTGCTGGAGGTCAGCAGCGGCTTCAGCTCCTGGAGCACTGCGAGATGCTCTGCATGGTTCTCGGGAATGTGCATGTAGCAGGCCTCATGCGGCTCGATCGCAAAGGACATGCCCAGCATGCGGGCGGTCAGCGGGTCGAGGCCATCGGTCTCCGTGTCAAAGCAGAATGCCTTCGCCTGCGCGAGACGCTTGAGCCAGCGTTCGCGATCTTCGCGCGTGGTCACCAGATCATAGCGATGCGGCGTAGTCACAGAAGTCTGCAGATCGGGCCGAGTAGTCGCGGTGATGAGTTCCTGCTCATTGGCCTCGAACTCGGTGGGAATGGTCGTGGGTTCCTCGGCCGTTGTGCCGCCGCCGAAGAGATCACCTTGCGCATCAGCCGCGCCACCCTTGGCTTTTGCCCCTGTGGTAGCCTTCTTCGCAGGCGGGCTCGATACAAATCCCGCGCCACGTCCCGCCTTGAAGTCCTCGCCAAAGATGCGGCGTCCCAGCGCATTGAACTCGAACTCCACGAAGATGGACTTGAGCGCCTCATCATCGAAGGGCTGCAGCGCCAGTTCATCCAGCGTTACCGGTGAGGGCGCGTCACGCATGATCACCGCGAGCTGCCGCGAGAGCCGCGCCATGGCCGCGCCCTCCTTCACCTTGTCCTTGAGCTTTCCTTCGATTTCATCCGCGCGTGCCAGCATCGTCTCCACGTCGCCGAACTGCTGGATGAGCTTCGCGGCGGTCTTCTCGCCCACACCCTTGATGCCGGGAATGTTGTCGCTCGCATCTCCCATGAGGCCGAGGATCTCGATCACCTGCTCCGGCCTGCACACGCCCCAGCGCGCGCAGATTTCCGCCACGCCGAGAATCTCCGTGTCGCTGCCCTGGCGACCGGGCTTGTAGATCTTCGTGCGGTCCGTCACGAGCTGGCCGAAGTCCTTGTCCGGCGTGACCATGTATGTCTCGAAGTCGCCGCGCTCCTCTGCCTGATGCGCCAGCGTTCCGATAAGGTCGTCCGCCTCGTAGCCGTCCAGCTCCAGAGAGGGAATGCGCATCGCCTTCAGGAGGCGCTTCGCCGCGGGGATGGCCACGGATAGGTCCTCCGGCATCTCCTCGCGCTGTGCCTTGTAGTCCGCGAAGAGCGTGTGCCTCGGCGTCGGTGCGCTGGTGTCAAATGCTGCCGCCAGGTGCGTGGGCTTCTGGTTCTGCCGGATGTCCAGCAGCACATTGGCGAAGCCATACAGTGCAGAGGAATTGATGCCGCCGCTGGTGAAGATGGGCTTCTTGATCAGCGCGAAATGCGCACGGTACAGCAGCGCCATGCTGTCGAGGAGGAAGAGGCGGTTCGGCTGGGACATCCGCTCAGCATGGCGAGGAGGGGAGGGATGGGCAACCGGGGAGTTGCGAGTGTGGAGATCGGAAACGGGAGTGGGGAGTATGTCAAGAATTGAAGTGCGAACAGGTACCAGTTCCTAATACGGCAAGAACGTCACGGTCGTCTCCGGGAGCGCGTTGCGATAGAGTTGCTCCGTGTTTTCCAAGTGCCACTTGGAGTCCTTCGATCTCGTGAGGATGGTCAGCTCCTTGAGATTCGGCAGGGTCTTCAGGGTTTGCAGGATCTGCGAACTGAAATTTCCGTGCCCGAGTTGTACGCGGTTCAGCGTGGGATGCCCAGCGAGTTTCGCGAAGGAGGCGTCTGTGAGATGCGGAGTATTGATGTGGATGTATCCGAGGTGCTCCATGCGTCGCAGATGAGTCATCAGCATCTCGACGTCGGCTTTCGTGAGGGAACCTGATTGGTTATCAAGAAAGCCAAATGTACGCAGCTTGGGAAATCGCTGCAGGGCGGGGCCAAAGCCCGCGCGAAAGCTATCCGAAGCCGTGAGAGAGATGCCGTCCGTCTCCCCGCGAAACGCCGCCAGCAAACGCTGTCGCCACACGAGTTCCTCCGTCTCCGTGGCGTTCAGTTG
>JAEYUU010000571.1 GCA_023429545.1 Verrucomicrobiota bacterium | reverse complement strand
CCGGCCCATGCCGCCGTAGGTGTCCACGATGATCTTACGACCGGTCAGGCCACTGTCACCCTGAGGTCCGCCGACGACGAACTTGCCGGTCGGGTTGATGAGGTACTCGGTGTCCTTGGTAAGCATGCCCTTCGGGAGGACCTTCTTGATCACCTGCTCAATGCAGAATTTTTCGATCTCAGCGTGCGTGGCGTCCGCGGCGTGCTGGGTGGAGATGACCACGTTTACGATGCGGGTAGGTTTGCCATCGGGACCGTATTCCACGGACACCTGGCTCTTCGCGTCAGGACGCAGCCACTTGGCGGCCTTGCCTGCCTTGCGGATCTTCGTGAGCTCACGGCCCAGGCGGTGCGCATACATGATGGGCGCAGGCATGAGTTCGGGGGTCTCATCGCAAGCATAACCAAACATGATGCCTTGGTCTCCGGCACCCTGTTCGCCGTGTTTCTTGCCTTCGGCTTCCGCAGCGTCCACCCCCTGCGCAATGTCCGGGCTCTGGATGGTGAGGTAGTTGTTGATGAAGATCTGGTCGGCGTGGAAGACGTCGTCCGCATTCGTGTAGCCAATGCCACGCACCGCATCGCGGATCACCTTGCCCACGTTGATCACTTCATCGATGGGCTTCGTGGTGCCCTTCTTTTTGTCCTGCAGCTTCGGGATGGTGATTTCACCACCCACAACCACGATGTTGCTCTTGGCGAAGGTTTCGCAGGCTACGCGGCTCTTCGGATCGACGGTAAGGCACGCGTCGAGGATGGCATCGGAGATGGTGTCGCAAACTTTGTCGGGGTGACCTTCACCGACGGACTCAGAGGAGAAGATAAACGAGCGTGACATGGTGGATTCTATTTCGTATGGACGGATGATGATACGTTGATATGTTACTTCTCACTGCCGTGTCGTCAATCCTCAAATCCTTCGCCCTGCTCAGCGATGCCACCCGGGTCCGGCTCCTCGCCCTGTTGCGGCAGGAGGAGCTCTCCGTGGCGGAGTTGCAGGAGATTCTTGTCTTGGGACAGAGCAACATCAGCGCGCAACTTGCCCGACTGAAGGAGGCGGGACTGGTGAGCGACAGACGCTCAGGCAAAAACCGGCTCTACAAGCTGGAAAGCCCCCGGCCCAAGGAGGCAGAGACTCACGCGCATCTTCTGGCTTTGCTGGACGCCGCCGCGCTGGAGCTTCGCGAGGCCAAGCGGGATCAGACGGCGCTCAAGCTGGTGCGGCGGAAACGGCAGGACACGGCGCGCACCTATTTCGATGCCTTGGCTGGCAAATTTGGCAGGCAGTACGTGCCGGGTCGCTCGTGGAAGGGACTCGGAGAGATGCTGATGCACCTGGTGCCGCCTCTGGTGGTTGCGGATCTGGGCGCGGGTGAGGGCACGCTCTCCCAAATGCTCGCGCAGCATGCGAAGCAGGTCATCGCCGTGGACAACTCGGAGCAGATGGTCGCCTATGGCTCGAAGCTGGCCAAAGAACATGGCTACGCGAATCTGGACTACCGGTTGGGCGACATCGAGTCGCCACCCATCAAGGATAACACGGTAGACGTGGCCTTGTTTTCCCAGGCACTGCACCATGCGCAGAAGCCAGAGAACGCGCTGGCTGCGGCACATCGCATGCTGAAGAGCGGCGGACGCATCATCGTTCTGGATCTGTTGAAGCACAGCTTTGAAAAGGCGCGTGTGCTCTACGCGGACGTGTGGCTTGGCTTTTCTGAAGTGGAGCTGCACGAAATGCTCGAGCAAGCTGGCTTCAAGCAGATCGAAATTCGCATTGTGGATCGGGAGCCGAAGAGTCCGAACTTCCAGACGGTGCTCGCCGTGGCCGTGAAGTAGGTCTTTTACCTTGCCCATTTTCGCGTTGCTTCGCATGCTTGTGCGTATGAGAACGCGACTGATGTCATTCCGGCGTGCCACAGGATTGCTGTCTGGATTCGCCGCCCTGCTCGCTGTGCAACCTCCTCTTTCCGCTCAGGCGCCCGCCGCAGACACATCCGGTGCAGCGAAGTCGAACAACGCCTTCGCCTTTTCGCTGATGAAACAGGCGGGTGGTGGTGAAGAGAATCTTGCCTGCTCGCCGCTGAGCATCTGGTCGGCACTGGCCATGACCTCGGCTGGAGCGGAGAAGGAGACGCTCGCCCAGATGCGTAAAGTACTGCATCTCCCGGAGAACGGTAACGCGCATGAAATGGTGGGCGGGTGGAGCAAGGCGTTGCGTGCCTCGGAGAATGTGGAGATTCGTGTGGCCAACCGCCTTTGGGGAAACAAGGGGCTGCCGTTCCAGGACAGCTTCCTCAAGCTCACGGAAAAACACTACGGAGCTGGACTTGAGACGGTAGACTTCACCAATCAACCGGATGCCGCGCGCCTGCGCATCAACCAGTGGGTTTCGAAGGAGACGAAGGATCGCATCAAGGACTTGCTGAAGCCGGATGACATCCGAACGGACACGCGGCTGGTGCTGACGAATGCGGTGTACTTCAAGGGGAAGTGGAATCGTCCATTCGATCCGAACAGCACTGCACCGCGGGCCTTCACCCTGTCCTCCGGCAAAACCATCCAGGCGAACGCGATGCGAAAGAGCCAGCCTGCCGAATATATGGAAGGTGCCGATGTGCAGGCGGTGCGGCTGTGGTATCAAGGAGAGACCACCGCGATGATCATCGTGCTGCCCCGCAAGGCGGATGCACTTCTGAAGGCAGACTTCCTGGATGATGCAAAATTTTCCGAGGTCGTCGCCACACTCAAGCCGGAGCGCGAAGTGGTGATTCAGCTTCCGCGATTTGAGGTGAGCGCCCGGCTTGGGCTCAATGAGCCACTGGCCGCCCTGGGCATGTCACGCGCGTTCAGCCCGGATGCGGAGTTTGGCGCGATGTGCAGGGAGCCATTGATGATCTCCAAGGTGATCCATCAGGCCTGGGTGAAGGTCGCGGAAGACGGAACAGAAGCCGCTGCCGCCACCGCGGTCACCGCGATGCCCACAAGCGCACCCGCACGTCCGGTCGAGCCGAAGATGTTCATCGTGGAGCGTCCTTTCCTCTTCTTCATCGTGGACAGCACAAACATGGGCGTGCTCTTCGCGCGAAAGGTGATGCTGCCTGAAG
>JAEYUU010000113.1 GCA_023429545.1 Verrucomicrobiota bacterium | reverse complement strand
GGCCCGCCGCGCCCTGGAAGACAAGGCTGCCGAGCTGGCCCTGACCTCCAAGTACAAGTCGGAGTTCCTGGCTAATATGTCCCATGAGCTGCGCACCCCGCTGAACTCGATTCTGATCCTCGGCCAGCAACTCTCTGAAAACACCGCGGGCAACCTCTCCGACAAGCAGGTGGACTTCGCGCGAAACATCCACTCCGCCGGATCGGATCTGCTCAACCTCATCAACGACATCCTGGACCTTTCCAAGATCGAGTCCGGCACGGTGTCGGTGGATGCGGAGGAGTTCACCTTCGAAACGCTGAAGGAATCCGTGGAACGCAACTTCCGGCACGTGGCGGAGAACAAGAGCCTGCCTTTCGTGGTGGACTTCGACCCCTCGCTGCCCCGCACCTTCTCCACGGACCTGAAGCGCCTGCAGCAGATCATCAAGAACCTGCTGTCCAATGCCTTCAAGTTCACCTCGCACGGCAGCGTGACCATCAAGGTCCGCCCGGCCACGGAAGGCTGGACCCCGGACCATCCCGTGCTGAAGCGCTCGCCCTCCGTCATCAGCATGGCCATCACGGATACCGGGATCGGCATTGCTCCCGAGAAGCAGCGCCTCATCTTCGAAGCGTTCCAGCAGGCGGACGCCGGCACCTCGCGCAAGTACGGCGGCACCGGTCTGGGTCTCGCCATCTCGCGTGAACTGGCCTCACTGCTCGGCGGTGAGATCCGGCTCACCAGCACGGTCGGCGAAGGAAGCACCTTCACCCTGTACCTGCCACTGCACTTCGCAGGGCCCATGGCGCAGAACATTGATCCCGTGAAATCACGCGCGCTGCAGGAGGTCACGGAGAGCGCCATCCGCACCTACCGTGCCGCCGGTGAGGATCTCATCGACGATGACCGGGAGCTCATCGGCCCGGGTGATACAGTCCTGCTCATTGTGGAGGATGATCCCCACTATGCGCGGGTCCTCCTGGACCTGGCTCATGACAAGGGATTCAAGGGACTGGTGGCCACGCGTGGCCAGCAGGCATTGGTGCTCGCGCGGCAGTACCTACCCACCGCGATCACGCTGGACATCTTCCTGCCGGACATGCTTGGCTGGACCGTGCTGAATAACTTGAAGCTTGATCCCGTGACGCGCCACATCCCGGTGCAGATCATTTCCCTGGAGGAGGAGCGCCAGCACGGGCTCTCGCACGGCGCCTTCTCCTACATGGTGAAGCCAGCCACCACGGACGATCTGGATCATGCGTTCGACCGCATCAGGACATTCTCCCGCCCGCGCGTAAAGAATCTCCTGGTGGTGGAGGACAATGACGTGGAGAGCCAGAGCATTGTGGAACTGCTGGGTCACGAGGACATCGAGATCACCACCGCATCCACGGGCAGCGAAGCCATGAAACAGCTCCTGGACAAGCCCTATGACTGCGCGGTGCTCGACCTTCGCCTCCCGGACATGAGCGGCTTCGAACTGCTTGACAAGATTCAGGAGGAACCCAGCCTGATGGAGGTGCCCATCGTGGTCTTCACCGGCAAGGATCTCTCCGACGAGGAGGAAAAGCGGCTCAGGACCGTGGCGAAGAGCATTGTGCTCAAGGACGTGCAGTCCCCCGAGCGCCTGCTCGATGAGACGGCCCTCTTCCTCCACCGTGTCATCGCGGAACTGCCGGAGTCGAAGCAAAAGATGATCGCCCGCCTCCACAACTCCAACGAGGCCCTGGAAGGCCGCAAGGTGCTGGTGGTGGATGATGACGCGCGCAACATCTTCGCCCTCTCCATCGTGCTCGAGAATCAGCAGATGGAAGTATTGAGCGCGATGAATGGTCGTCAGGCGATTCAGATCATCGAAGACACCCCGGACCTCTCCATGGTACTGATGGACATCATGATGCCTGAAATGGATGGCTACCAGACGATGCGGGAAATTCGTAAAAACCCCCAATTCCGCACCCTGCCCATGATTGCACTCACGGCCAAGGCCATGAAAGGTGACCGGGAGAAGTGCCTGGAGGCCGGTGCCAGTGATTATATTGCCAAACCCGTGAATACCGACCAATTGCTGTCCCTGCTGCGAGTGTGGCTGCATCGCTGAAATCTGGATGACGACGCCCGGCATCAACATCCTGCTGGTAGATGACGATCTCAAGAACCTGATGGTTCTCGAGACGATTCTGGACGCACCGGACTACCACCTCATCAAGGCCACCTCCGCCGAGCAGGCGCTCATGACCTTGATGACAGAACCGTGCGCGGCCATCATCCTGGACGTGCAGATGCCCGGCATGAGCGGCATTGAGCTCGCCCAACTCATCAAGCAACGCAAGAAGACGCAGCACATTCCCATCCTCTTCCTCACCGCGCACTACTACGAGGATGAGCATATTGTCCTGGGCTATGGCGCGGGGGCGGTGGACTACATCACCAAGCCGGTGAATCCAGCCGTGCTACGGTCCAAGGTCGGCGTATTCGTGGATCTCTACCGCAAGACGGACGCCCTGACGTGGTTGAATGACGCGATGCAGGCGGAGATTCAGGAACGCCACGCCGCGGAGGAAAAATTCCGCTTCGTGGTGGAGGCAAGCCCTACCGCGATGGTGGTCACCGGGCTGGATGAAAAAATCGTGCTCGTGAATTCGCGGGCTGAGAGCCTCTTTGGATTCTCGCGCGAGGAATTGCTGGGCGAATCCATCCGGATGATCATTCCAGAGGGACTCGCCGAGGATCTTGGCGATGATCCCACGTCAAACTCCGGGGTGGCGACCGAACTGCTGCTGCGGCGGAAGAATGGAACGCAGGTGCCGGTGGAAATCGGCCTCAGCGAGTTCGAATCCAGTCGTGGGGCCTTCCACATTGCCTCGCTGGTGGACATCACGCTGCGGAAACAGGCCGAGGCGGCGCTGATTGCCACGAACCGGGAACTGGCCGTCAAGAACGCCGAGCTCGAACGAAGCGCTGAGGAGCGTACACGCCGCATCCAGGCGGAGGCGGCACAGGCGGAGGCGGAGGCGGCCAACCAGGCAAAGGATCGCTTCCTTGCCATGCTCTCGCATGAATTGCGGACACCGCTGTCCCCAGTACTGCACGCGGTGGCGATCATCCGGGAGGAGTTTGAGATCGTACCGTCCATCCGGGAGCTGCTGGATACCATCCAGCGCAATGTGCAGCTCGAGGCACGCCTCATCGATGACCTGCTGGATCTGGCCCGGATACGAAATGGCAAGATGCAGCTTCACCTTGAGACCGTGGATCTCCACACGCTCATGCACCGCGCGGTGGAAATCTGCCAGCCCGAAATGCGGAAGAAAGACATCACGCTGGACCTGCGACTCGAAGCAGAGAACAGCAAAGGTGTGGCTGATGCCGCGCGCATCCAGCAGATCTTCTGCAACCTGATCGGCAATGCCATCAAGTACTCGGCCCCCTCCTCCAGCATCACGGTGAGCACTTCCAATGTGGAGGCGGGACAGATGATTCAGATCCGGTTTGAGGACTCCGGCATCGGTATTGCACCGGAGCGCATCGGCCGCATCTTTGATGCCTTCGAGCAGGCGCACGGGGACAGGTCCACGGGCCTCGGCCTCGGCCTCGCCATCTGTCGTGCCTTGGTGGAGGGTCACCGGGGCAGCATCACCGCATCCAGCGGCGGAGCCGGACGCGGCAGCGTTTTCACGGTCGGACTGCCCGCGGCTTTGAACGCCGCTCTCACGGAACGCCAGACTCCAGTAAAGGGCACGGCAACCCCCATCGGACTCCGGTTACTTGTGGTGGAAGATCATCAGGACACGGCCATGCAGCTCAAGCGGCTGCTCGTGCGCAGAGGGTATGCCGTGGAACTGGCGTCCAGCGTGACAGATGCACTGCGCCTGATGGAGGAGTCGACTTTTGACGTGCTCGTCAGTGACATCGGACTCCCTGACGGCGAGGGCCTGCAACTCATGGGGCCATTCGTTGAGGCAGCTGGCAACCGCGCCACGGGCGGCGTGGCACTCAGTGGCTATGGCATGGCAGAGGACATTGCCCAAAGCGAAAAGGCGGGCTTCGACTATCACCTCACCAAACCTGTTGATATCGGGGAGCTGGACAAGTGCCTGCACACCCTATCGGCAAGATTCCAGCCTGAGCTGGCGGCAGAGCGGGCGGATTGAGTGGCTGATAGGTCACCGCGAAGGTCGCGACGCCATTTTTTCAAACGATCATCGAATGCGCTGGAGACGTCACGAAACGCCTCCAGCAAGCTCCACCCAGGCAAGTCATCGCATTCTGCATGACCTCGATGTTCGCTTCGCAGCCCCACTCGGACGCATGGTGTGATATTTTTCGGTAGATTTCATTTCACATAATTAAAGGGCATTGAATGCCACCAGGTGGTTGCGCGTCGATTCTATTAGAAACCCCAACTAACAGAATCATGAAACATATCCCC